>NZ_JBCOAB010000048.1:0-23477 GCF_040227035.1 Clostridium sp. RTP31139st1_H3_RTP31139_211217 | reverse complement strand
ATGTACAATTATTTTTTTGAAAATATAGAAAAAGAGCTATCGCTAGCGGATTTTTTTACCCGCTATTGCGACAGCTCTTTTTTACTTAAATATATAGTTCTTACTGTATCTATTGATATTAATATATTATCTTAAAAATCAAATAAATACCAAGTATTGTAGCTTCAAAATCCTATTTTTTTATTTAATATTTAAATTAATAAGGATAAAATGGATATGGGTATGGATAAAGATTGTATATATGTGTTTGATAGAGGATATTACGATTATAAATGGTATGATAAACTTACTGAAAATGGATTTAAATTTGTTACTCGTGGAGTCAAAAACTCAATAGTAATGGTGGAAAAATTTTTAGAATCAAATATAAATGAAGATATTTATGATACTGAGGTAATAATGGCCTCAACGCCCGACGGAAATTTAACCTTTAATAAATATAGAGAAATTATGTGTTTTGATGAGAATGATGAAGCAATTACTTTTATAACTAATATTTTTGATTTATCAAAAGAAGACATTGTAAATATATATAAGAAACGTTGGGAGATTGAGCTGTTCTTTAAATGGATTAAACAAAATCTTAGAATTAAAAAATTTATAGGTTATAATGAAAATGCTGTTAGAATTCGGATTTTTTCAGCATTAATAACATATATGTTAATTTATTTATTTTGTAAAAAGCAAAATTTAGAAGTTAAATATAATATTCTTATTCTAACAAGAATAATCCGATCAAATCTCCTTGAGATTTATTATAGAGGATTAATTACTTTAAGTGGATAAAATAATTTAAAAAATTCTATTCAAAAATTGGACATGTGCACACTTTTTTAATTCATTATTTTTCCATATGAATTAAAAGTGAGTATTATCGAAAAAATTTCGTTAATACTCACTTTTACTTTAAAAGCAATAGTAATCTATTTCTTTAATACAACACTAAAACTAAATAGGTACCTTTTATATTTATTCTTTAAAATTAACTATTCCTAATAATTTATTATCATTTGATGCTGAAATCACTTCTACTGATATTTTACCATCTTCATATGTACAAATACTAAACTGAGCATTCTCCTCAAACCTTACTATTCCATTACCCTCATCATGCCCTATAAAACTAAGGCTACCTGTTGAAAAATATGGTTTGTCCGCAAAACTCCCATTAAAAGGATGATGAGTGTGCCCAACAAAAATTCCAACTAATGAACTTTCCCTTATTATCTTTTCAAAGTTATCATCTATATCCACCGACGGTGTAGTAAATTGATCTTTTATAAGATGATGGTGAAGTATTAAAATAGTATCTTTTTTACTACCATCCTTTAATTGATTTTCTAACCACTTATACTGTTCATTTGAAATAAATCCATCACTATTTTTATATACTGAATTATCAAAACTAATAATTCTAAGATTATCAATTTCATTAACAGTATTATAAGGCTCGTTACACTCCTTATTAAACCATCCCTTATAAAAAGCTGCCTTATTATCATGATTTCCTAATGTAAGTATGTAAGGAACATTACCTAATAACTTTTCTAATTCACATTTTAAGCTAAAATAATCCTCATACATTCCTGATTCTACTAAATCACCAGTTATAATAACAAAATCAATTTTACTTAAATCTACCATAATTAAAGCCTTTTTTAGCTGAATTAAAGGACTTGTCATATCATTAAAAATAGCATTATACCCCTTTTCAGCCTTAGGATACTCTCTTAAGAAATGAATATCTGATAAATGTAAAAATTTCATATTCTACACCTACTTAATTCTCTTTTTCTTATTTCTTTTAGTTTGTATACTAAATAATATAAGTGCGACTATTGTAGCTACATAAGGTATAGATGCAGTAATTTGTGTTTTTAATGATGTATTTTGAAGTACATTTCCAGCTGCTTGTGAGAATCCAAAAAATAAACTTGATAAAAGTACACCTATTGGATGAGATTTACCTAAGTTATTAGCTGCCATAGCAATATATCCACGCCCTGAAGTCATGTTTTGCATGAATAATGTTACAGTTCCCATAGAAAGAAGAACCCCACCTAATCCACATAATATACCTGATAAACTTATAGTAAGGAATTGATATTTTTCTACTGGTGTACCAAGACTTCTAGCAGCTTCTTTATTAATTCCAACGGCACGTAATCTATATCCTAATACCGTTTTATATAAGAAAATATACATTCCTATCGCTAATATAAATGCTAAATAATCAATAATTGTTAATCCTGAAAAAATAGTCCCTAATATAGGAATATCCTTAATAATAGGTAAATCTATTTTGGGAAGGCTTACTAAGCTAGTATCAGTAAATACTCCTTTTGTTTTGAAAATTATGTAAAGTAAATATGTTGTTACTCCTCCCATCATAGTATTTGTTGCCATACCAACAACAACTGGGGATGCTTTTAATTTAATTATACAAAATCCTACAATAGCAGATACTATCATTCCACTAATTGCTCCAGCAAGAACAGATAAAAATACATTATGAGTATAATAGTTAGCAACAATACTGAAAAATGCTCCTGTT
Organism: Clostridium sp. RTP31139st1_H3_RTP31139_211217; assembly: GCF_040227035.1. Taxonomy (NCBI): domain Bacteria; kingdom Bacillati; phylum Bacillota; class Clostridia; order Eubacteriales; family Clostridiaceae; genus Clostridium; species Clostridium sp. RTP31139st1_H3_RTP31139_211217. Next base: position 20,923 of record NZ_JBCOAB010000048.1, on the reverse strand, counting down.
AACATTGTTCCTTCCATTGCTATATTAAAAATACGTACTTTAGTACATATAGCTGCAGCTAAAGTCACTAATAAAATAGGTGTCATCATACGAAGAGTCGAATTAGCTACCACTGCTAAATAATCTATACTTAACTCCATTACTATACTCCTTCCTTGCCTGTTGCACTTTTCTTTTTATACCACTTTACAGCAAATCTCGCTGTAATTAGTAAAGTAATAATTCCTTGAATAATTGTTGTTACTTCTGATGGAACTCCCATACTACGCTCAATAGTACTTCCGCCTGTAGTAATTCCAGCTAAGAAAATACTACTAACTAAAATACCAACCGGGTGGTTGCTTGACATTAATGAAGCTATAATACCAGTCCATGCATAACCTGGCGATGTAATCATACTATCTACATAACGATATCTTGTTCCTAAAACTTCACATGCACCACCAAGTCCTGCTAATGCCCCACTAAGCATTAATACATAATACATCATCTTAGTACTATTAACACCACCATAGTTTGCAAAGTTAGAATTTAATCCACCCATTTTTGCTTTATATCCAAAGCTTGTTCTCTTCATTATAAAAAGTACAAATAATACACAAATAACTGAAATTACAAATCCCCAATGTAATGAATATCCTTCAAACATCTTAGGTAAAATATTATCAGTTAACTTTTGTGTTTGAATTGCTGAAGAATCTAAACCTAGCGGATCCTTTACAACATATGTTGTAAAATAAGAAGCTATATAATCAGCAACATAATTCATCATAAGAGTTATAATAAGTAAATCTAACTTAAATCTTTCACTTACATAAGCTGAAATAAGTGAATATAAAACACCTACTATTGCACCACTTATAAGAGACATAGCAACAACAAAAGCTGGTGGGCCTGGACATATCACAGCTACAACTGCTGAAGTAAATGCCCCTAAAACCATTTGACCCGCAGCACCTAAGCTTGAATAACCTGATCCCCAAGCTAATGCACCAGCAAGACCAGCAAATATAATAGGAACTGAACGTGTTAAAGTCGTAGTTAAATAATAAGCAGATCCAAATCCACCTTTAAACATTCCTATAATTGCTTCAAAAGGATTAAATCCAGAAAATGCAATAATTACACCACCTAATAATATTCCAACAACAATAGCTTGTAGAGGATGCTTTAATGGTTCAAATATATTTGAAAGTCTACTCTTTGCAATACTCCCAGATAACGAATTTTTACTTTTCATTATTCTTACCTCCTACCATTAAAAGACCTAATTCCTTTTCATCAATACTTCCTCTTTTAAATTCACCAACAATTTCACCCTCATAAATAACGTAAATTCTATCACTTAAATCCATAATTTCACTTAACTCTGAAGATACTAATAATACACTATCTCCTTTATTTCTTTTTTCAACAAGCTGATCATGAATAAACTCTATTGCACCTATATCAATTCCCCTTGTAGGCTCACAAGCAATAATAAGTGGTGTTTCCATAGATATTTCTCTTGCAACAATAAGTTTTTGTGCATTTCCACCTGAAAGTTCTTTTATTTTTTGTGAAGGTGAATCTGCCTTAACACGGAATTTATAAATCAAATCTGTTGCATGCTTTGTTACTTTATTAATATTTAAAATTCCCTTTTTAGAAAATTCTTTATTATCTTCATATCCCATTAATGCATTTTCAGCTAATGTTGCATCTGGTGCACTTCCCCACATATAACGATCTTCAGGAATATGCGCAATACCAGACTCTCTAATATTCATTACAGTATGATTTGTAATATCTTTATTATTGATAATTACATTACCACCATCAACTTTTTCTAAACCCGTTATACATCGAATTAGCTCAGATTGACCATTTCCTGATACACCTGCAATACCTACTATCTCACCTTTTTTAATATGTAAGTTAACATTATTTAAGATATTTTTATCATGTTCACCCTTTAATATTAAGTTCTTAACTTCTAAAAGTTGTTCCTTTGTTTCCTTTTCTGGAATTACTCTATTAGCTATTTGTCTTCCAACCATTAAATACGATAACTCTTCAACACTTGTATCCTTCTTTAATCTTTCAGCTACAACTTCTCCAAGTCTCATTACTACAATCCTATCTGCAACTTCCATAACTTCATGAAGCTTATGAGTTATAATTATTAAGCTTTTTCCTAACTTAGCTAATTGCTTCATAGTCTTTAAAAGTTCATCTACTTCAATAGGTGTAAGTACTGCTGAAGGCTCATCAAAAATAATGACATCCGCATTTTGATAAAGTGTTTTTAATATTTCTACACGTTGTTGAAGCCCTACTGGACATTGCCCTACAATAGCACTTGGATCCACTTGTAACATGTAACGCTTTGACAGATCTTCTACCACTTTAATATTCTTTTTATAATCGAAGAATACTCCTCTTTTCATTTCATTTTTATATACAATATTTTCTGCAACAGTCATTGACTCAAAAAGCATGAAATGTTGCTGTACCATTCCAATTCCTTCTTGCATAGCGTCTGACGGATTATGAAAATTCATTTTATTTCCATTGATAAATATTTCTCCCGAATCCGGTCTTTCCAATCCATAAAGTATCTTCATTATAGTAGACTTTCCAGCACCATTTTCTCCAACAACAGCAAGTATTTCTCCCTTATTAAGGTTTATATTAACTTTGTTGTTAGCCACTACATTACCATATGTCTTGACTATATTTCTCATTTCTAAAAGCATATCCAAGTTACTCCTTTTTCTAAATTAATCTAGAATATTAATAAGAGGCAAAGCTAAAATCGCTTATGCCCCTTATATAATTGGTACTACGTACTAATTTTATATTCTAATTAGTTTGCAGCTTCTTCAGGAACTTCTATTATTAATTCCCCTGAAATAATTTTTTCTGCTGCTTCTTTACCCGCTGCTATAACTTCATCAGTTATAATTTTAGTATTTCTATAATTCATTTCTTCTGGAGAAACACCAACAACTCCAAATGCACCTTCTTTTAATCCAAGAATTTGTGAACCACCATTTAATTCATCTGCTAAGAATCTCTCAATTATAGTATCTACAACAGCCCCTGTATTCTTTAATAATCCGCTAATAATACTTGCATTTTCAGAAGTAGTTTGGTCTACACTTAATCCTGTTGTATATATTGGTGTACCCTTTTTGCTTAACTCTTGAGCAGCTTGGTATATACCAGAGTTTGCACTAGCAGAAACCCCACCAAAAATAAAGTTTGCTCCTGCGGCTTTTTGTTGTAAAGCATATTCATAAGCTAAGTTAGTATCATTGTAAGAATTAGTGTAGTTGTACATGAATTTAGCATCTGGGTTAACAGATTTTACACCTTCTGCAAATCCATATCTGTATTTATATGTAGCTTGTGTTTGGAATGATGAAATATATCCATATAAGCTTTCATTAGGGAAAGCAGTTCCAACCATTACCCCTAAAACGTATGAACCTTGTGCCTCATCAAATCCAAAGCTTGTTACTTTTCCATTAGATGCAGTTGTATCAATTACAGCATATTTTGTATTTGGGAATTTATCTGCAGCATCACTAAATGGATCAGCTGCTTGCCAACCAATACCTATTATTAAATCGTACCCTTCGTTAGATGCAGCAAGTGTATTTTCTTCCCATGCAGCAGTATCAGTACATTCAATAGATGTCATTTTAAATCCGTAAGTTTTACTTGCTTCTTCTAAAGCTTCATATGCTTGAAGAATAAATTTTTCAGTTCCGATTGTATCAGAAATTAAAGCTATATTTAAATTTGAATAATCACCATTATCACCTTTGCTTCCTGCTGATTCCTTATTTCCAGAGTTTGAACATCCAGCAAAAAGAAGTGTAGTCATAATAAGCAGTAAAGAAGTTATTATTTTTCTCATTATTTCATCTCCTAAAATTCATTTATACCTTGATTATAATGATTATGGTGATAAAAAAATATGACTTATGTCATATTTCGACCAAAAAAACTGTATATTATTTTATTTTTTTTATTCATCATTCGCTTTTTACCTTAATATTTTTATTTAACTACATATATATTGAATACTCTTTTAATAAATATTTAGCATTTTACTTAATATTTATTAATCATATATTTGCTTATTTATTCACCAAGTAGTGATTTTTCCTTATTTTTCTTAGCCTAAGACCTTATTGTTATCTGTCTATTGTTATGTTAAAATAATGACACGAATATACGAATAATATTATTAATTTACTCATTTATTTGGAGGAACTTATGATAAAGATTACGGATAATGTATTACTAGATAAATACATTAATAATACTGGTATTTCTAAATTATTTTCACAAGATATTAATAACTACTTAGAACTTTTTTCTTTAAATAAAGGTGATTTCTTAATTAACGAAGGAGAATGCTCTAATTATCTATATTTTTTAGTAAGTGGAAAATTAAAAGTTTTCTCTCATTCCACATCTGGTAAAATAATGTCTATAACCCATTTTAATTCTTTTGAAATTATAGGTGAAACCTGCAGTTTATGGGACAAACCTCCAACTGCCTCAGTTCAAGCTAGTTCAAAGGCATACTGTATTGGCATATCTATGCAATATAGAAGTCTTCTTTTAAATGATGTAGTATTCTTAAGATATATTTGTCAAAATCTTGGTGAAAGACTTAGTTATATGAATAATAACACTTGCACCAATCTTTATGAATCATTAGAAAGCCGTTTAGCATCTTTTATCTTAAAAACTGAGAAAGATGGAATCTTCTCTTATAATCTAACAGAATGCGCCGAGCTTTTATGTGCAAGCTATAGACATTTGTTGAGAATCATTAATTCATTTTGTAGTACAAATAAACTTTTTAAAAACGGAAAATATTACAAGATAATAGATAGAGATTATTTAGAAAAAGTTGCTTCAAATTCTTCTATAACCTAAAAAAACTGTATTGATTATAAAATCAATACAGTTTTTTATGCTATAGAATATTATTTAGCCCTCATTAAATAATTCTTTATTAATATTACGACTATACTTAATATTGCCATTACTAAAAATACTATTATTTCCTGTGTTCCTAAATTGCTCAAATGTAATATACTTCTAAATAAAATTGCTGCTACAAAAAATCCTATTGCTGTTGTTGTACATAAAAATAAACGCAATTTATTAAATGGTCTACACACTCTTATTACAGCTAAAATACTTGTTAATCCAATCATGTAATACATAATCGTAGTCATTTCATATAATTTTATATTTAAAGCTGGAGCTATTAAATATAAAATTATGATATTTATTATTATCACTATAGCATATGGCAATGAATTCTTTAATACACTCTTTAAAAATTTTTCTTTTATTTGCTTTCCATTTGGTTCAAATGATAAAAAGAATGATGTATATCCTTCAATAGCAAGATCTATTAATGTAATTTGTATTGGCATAAATGGAAACGCTGTACAAGTTATAATATTCAATATTGATAACATTACAGAATATAATGTTTTTATGAAAAATATTGTAGCAACGTTAGTAATATTATTTACAACTCTTCTTCCTTCCATTAATACATCTTTTAAAACACTAAAGTCAGAATTTAAAAGTACTATTTGTGATACTTGCTTAGCTACATCACTAGCTTCTGGAAGAGTTATGCTACAATCAGCTTGTCTTAATGCAATAACATCATTTACTCCATCCCCTGTCATTGCAACTGTATGTCCTTTTGCTTGTAGAGCTTGAACTAATAAACTTTTTTGATTTGGAGAAACCCTAGCAAATATACTATACTTATCAACTATTTCCATTATTTCATCGTCATTTTTTATAGTAGATAAGTCTATGTATGATTCATAATCTTCTAATCCTGCTTGCTTAGCTATACTAGAAACAGTCAATGGATTATCACCTGAAATTACTTTTACTGTTACGACTTCCCCCTTAAAAAATCCAAGCATTTCTTTTGCATTTTTCCTTAATGGATCAGACAATTCTATAGAAGCAATTATATCTATATCAGGTAATACATCTTCTACTACCTCTTTAGAGTATCCTACGAGTAATACTCTTTTACCTTGCTTTTGTGCTTCTACCAAACTTTCATCCATTGTAAAGTTGCTCTTTAATATTAATTTTTCAGGTGCTCCAACTATTATAGATCCTATGTCTTTAAATGAAATAGAACTCCACTTTCTTTCAGATGAAAATGTATTCTTATACTCAATTTCAAATGTATCACTTTCTTTAAAGTAATCTTTTAATGCTTGAAAAGTTCCATTATTATCTCCAATTTCATTAACAAAAGCACTTAAGGCCTGTTTTAATGAAATTGGCATTATTTCCTCATTAAATTTTACAACATTAGAAACTTTCATTTTTCCTTCTGTAATAGTACCAGTCTTATCAAGACATAATGTATCTACATGAGCTAATGTCTCTACACTATATAAGTCTTGTACTAATACCTTTTTCTTCGCAAGTTTTATTACACCTGTTGCAAGGGATATACTAATTAATAAAACTAGTCCTTTTGGTAGCATTCCCAATAATGCTGCTGATGTTGATATTACAGAACTTTTAATTAGTTGATTTCTAACAAAATAAGCCTCTATAAATAACAATGCTCCTACAGGTATTATGATTAAACTAGTAAGTTTTGTTACCTTTCTCATTGAGCTTAATAATTCTGAATTTATCTTCTTATGTTTTTTACTCTTTAATGTAATTTCGGCTGCTAAATTATCTTTTCCTACTTTCTCAACTTTCGCATAGCATTTTCCACTAACAACATAACTCCCTGAAAATAATTTATCTCCTGGTAACTTTATAATTGTGTCTGACTCTCCAGTAAGTAAAGATTCATTTACTTCTATTTTCCCATCAATAACAACTGAATCTGAACAAATTTGATTTCCCATATTTAATATAGTTATGTCATCTAAAACTACTTCATCGACATCTATACTAATTTCTCTTCCTTCTCTTATTACATCAACCTTTGATACTGTTAGTACAGATAACTTTGCTACCAAGTTTTTAGCATGTATCTCTTGAAAACTACCAATACATATATTCAATATAATTATCAGCATAAATGCTAAATTAGAATATGCACCAACTGACATTAAAGCAATAGCAATAAGAAAATTATATAAATTGAATAATGTAAATACATTACCTGAAATAATCTCCCAATTAGATTTTACAGTTTTTTCTTCAACAATGTTTATTTTTCCTTTTTCTTTTCTATCTAATACTTCCTCTTGTGTTAATCCTAATATAGTTTGCTGTTCTCCCACATTAACCACACTCCATATCAATTCTTCTAGTAATTATTTTTATAGTACCTTTTCAATATGTATCTATATTTTTACTTATAATAACACTTATTATATCTATATAATGTAAAATCTATGTTAAATTTTAAAATTTTTCTATAATATAGTTTTTAAATTATATATCTCTTCCATATTTTGAGTTATAAAAATACTGCATCAATTAAATTAATTCAGTATCTTTTCTTTTACTATAAAACAAAAAATGGAGCCTTTATCCCTAAGAATAAAAGCTCCATCGCTTTAAAACCCATTTAATATTATAAACAATTTACAATTTATGTTTTATAAATAAATTGGCTATTTGCTAAATATTATCTATTTTCTATTAATTTAAAAACAGATAAATTAATTAACAAATTGTTCCTCCAACAGCTTTGATATCATTATCATTTTCAACTGCTGCCTTTATTGATAATTCTAATGCCTTACTAATATCAACAATACTCATTGATGGCTTTTCTGGTTTATCTACTACTTGTGCAGGTATATATGGAACATGAATAAATCCAGCTTTCATGTTAGGATATTTTTTATCAACTAAGTATAATAAACCATACATAACGTGATTACATACAAAAGTACCTGCTGTATTTGAAACTGATGCTGGAAGTCCACCATCTTTAATTTCCTTAACCATAGCCTTTATTGGTAAGTTAGAAAAGTATGCTGGTTCTCCATCTTCGTATATAGCTATATCTAATGGTTGATTACCTTCATTATCTTCTATTCTTGCATCATCAATATTAATTGCAACTCTTTCTGGTGTAACTCCAAATCTTCCACCAGCTTGACCTATAGAAATAACTATATCTGGATTATGTTTTTCTATAGCTTCTTCTATTTTAGCTAATGATTTTCTAAAAACAGTTGGAATTTCTAACTTAATTACTTCTGCTCCACTAATATTTTCTGGTAATAATTTAACAGCTTCTAAAGCTGGATTTATACTTTCTCCACCAAATGGATCAAATCCTGTTATTAATACCTTCATTTTCATCTTCTCCCTCATTTTACATTTTGTCTTTTTGGCAAATATGAGATATTTCCTTTAATCAAAACATTTAAAGAAAATATCTCATAAATAAAATTTTTAATTATAATTTATCTAATTGAATTTACTCAACATCCTAAGATGCTCAGTTTCATTTATAATAACATTATATACAATTATTCATTAAATTAAAATGCTAAGAAGTACATTAATAAAATATGAATAGCTAATAAAATTAATGCTACAGGAGCTTGTTGCTTGATTATTGCATTTTTATCCTCAATTTCAAGTAAAGCTGCTGGCATAATATTAAAGTTAGCTGCCATTGGTGTTAATAATGTACCACAGTAACCAGCTGTTAAAGCTAAAGCTCCTGCTATAGCCACATTAGCACCCTGTGCAAATACAAATGGTATACCTATACCAACTGTTATTACTGAAAATGCTGCAAAAGCATTTCCCATAATCATTGTGAATAATGCCATACCTACACAGTAAGCAGTAACCCCTATGAATATATTTCCTTGAGGTAATATACCTGATATTCCTGAAGAAATTACATCTCCAACTCCTGCTGCTGTAAATAATGCACCAAGTGCTGCTAATAATTGTGGTAATATACTTACTGCACCTACTGATTGAAGCATTCTATCTGATTCTTCAACTAATACTCTTGGTTTTGCTTTTGTAATAACAAATGTTACTATTGCTGCAATAACAGCTGCAACACCTATAGCTGCTGTTCCTGAAATTGCTGTAAATTGTGCAATCCCTAAAGCCGCTAAAGCTATAACTAATGATGGTACAAATACCTTTAAACCTAATTTCTTTGCTTGTTCTTCTCCAAATTTTTCATCTAATGCTTTAACAGTTCCTGGTTTAACTTGCTTAGTTAAAGTAAGTACTGCTATAACTACTAATATTCCACCAACAACTACTGATGGTATGTACGGTCCAAATATAAATATTATTCCTAATAATGCCCAAAATAGAGATGTCCCTATTTTTGCCTTATGATTTTTATCTCTTAATGTTAATACTGCTGTATTTAACATCATAATTCCAATTATTATATAGAATATTTCTAATAACATATTAGAAATTGCTGCAAAATCCATATGCGTCTTCTCCTTTGTTAACTATTTATTCTTTTTTCCAAACTCTCTTTCTAATCTCTTGTCCAGTAAAATGTTTTGAATTACAACTAATCCAAATGCAATTATTGCTACAGGTATTGATGCTTTTGCAATATCTAACCCTGATGTTGCATATCCTAAATCACTTAATGTATTAGCAATTAATAAAACTCCTGAACTTGCTAGGAAAAGGTTTTGTCCATAGAAGTTACCATAGTTGTCCATAGATGCTGCTGCAGCTTTTATTTTAGCTTCTGTTTTTTCATCTATCTTTCCATACTTACTTATTGCTGCACCTTGAGCCATTGGATTTATTAATGGTCTAACAAATTGAGGATGCCCACTTATTCTTAATGACATAGCTCCTGCAATTTGTCTTATTAAACAATAAAGTGTTAAAAGCTTTCCTGTTGAAAGATTTTTTACTTGTTTAATTAATGCAACTGCCTTTTCTTTTAATCCGTATCTTTCTGATATTCCTATTACAGGTAAAGTTAATATGAAAATTGTTATTAATCTTTGATTAACAAATGTATTACCAAGTATTGATAGTATTTCAGTTATATCCATGTTTGCTGCAAACCCTGTAGCCAATGCTGATATTATTATTACAGCAATACTATCAAGTTTTAATGCAAAACCTACTATTACCATCAAAATTCCTATTAGCACCATTTAAATCATCCCTCCACTATTTCTTATATTATATTTATACTTCTTTTTTATACATTTGTCTACAATTTTCTGTATTTTTTTTATTCTTTTATGCTAATTGTTTAATTTAATACCGATTTAATTAACAAAGTGTTAATATATAGCATTATAAATAATTGCATCTATATATTTGGCTAATTTAGGTTATATATATAAGCTAATCATCTCCGAATAATTATTCAATATTATTCATAATTATTCATAATTATTCATAATTGTATGTATATTTCTTCATAATATTAAAGAGATTGCTAACTTTAGCAATCTCTTTAATATCAAATTCATTTTCTCTTTCATACCTACCTATAAGTTTAGATACTTTTATTATCTATTTAATTATTTCTAATATATACACTAAAAGTCCCAAAATTAATAATAAAAGTAATATAAATAATATAGCATTAAATATACTTCTCTTCCTCTCATAAATACTTTTGTTTAAATATATTCTATTTATATATCAAATATTATATTATTTGACCCTTTTTAGGTAATAGCACATCTCCATTCTCATTATAAAGTTTTTCTGGATGATATGAATGAATTGGAATTAACAACTTTGGAGTAATTAAATTAATTATTTTTACTAAATCATAAGGCCTAGCATGACCACTACATGACATCATCTTAAATTCAATATCATTATCTTCAAATTGTTTCACAAATGGTGCAAATCTAGGGTCAAAATCTCCTAATGGAGATGCATCTGAATGTATATAAATCCCTTTTTTCTTTAATTTATCTATATATTTTAATGCAAGTGTATCTAACTGCCAAAAATATTTACTTTCATCATTTATTAATTCTTTAAAATCAACTCTTAAGTTTTCATCTAAGCCATAATCTTTATTATCTAATTGATAATAATAAGTTGCTATTCCTGTAGCTTCTTTAACTACATATGAAAAATATGCATCTAACACAACAACTCTTGGGTTAGTTTTAATTATATTTAATATTCTTTCCACATTAGCAATATAATAATTAAATGTAAGCTGTTTATCAGGATTACTTTTAACAACTTCGTTTATTTTTTCTATAAGCTCTTCCTCATTTTCAGCTTCATTTTCTCTTAATTTTTCTCCAAAATCTTGAAATGAAACACTTACCCCTTCAATTAATAGAACATCACAATTTTTACTTTCTTTACAGAAATTAATAGTATCATTTTCTCTATACCCATGTAATCTTATATCACCTGAGTATGCTATCTTTAAATCTGGCGTTTCAATTAATAGCCCACATGCCCCATATGCATCATGATCAACTGGCATTACTTTAACTTTAATTTTCCCAACATTAATAATTTCATTTTCTTCAACACCAATTACTTCTCTTGTATTCGTTTGCCCTTTTTCATATAAAGGAAAAATAAAATCATTATTAATATTCAATGTATTTAATAATGATTTTGTACCTTCTAATGTATACAATGGTATTTCAGAGTTTAAATAATTTACAATTTTCGAATGATCTAAATGAATATGAGATAAAAATACAGCCGTATCATTGAACTTGTTTTCTTTTGATTTATACCCCTTTAATGGTATCTTTGGATCAAATATATTATCTAAATATGGTACTAATTTATTATCTAATAATCCTTGTAAATCACTAGGCTGAACCTTTGCCGCTGGATTAAATTCACTTCCAAAATCAAAGAATATATGACTATCTTCATATGCAATTTCTATAATAGTTCCACCTATTGTTAAGACTCCACTATGAAATGTAATTTTTGTTTTTTTATCTTTTAGCATATTTATAAACAACTCCTCGTATCTTAAATATTTTCATCATTAGTAAATTTATAACTCTATAATAACGTATTTTCCATTCTTTATAAACTCCCTCTCTATATTCACTAATCCTATTATATTTTTATAAACTGTAGAAAAATTCTCTTATCTTTTACTTAAAATTATAATTCATTTTTACAGTATCTATTTTAATACGTAAATACAATATACACTTTCTAAAATATCATTTCATAATATCTTTTAATATTTCTTTCAAGCTCTAATAAATCAACATTTCTACCAATTCTTAAAGTCTCCTTTCCTTCAATATATAGTAGAAATATAGGTAAAGAAAATACTCCATACTTTGCTGCTAGCTCTACATTTTTTTCTCCATCTATCTCTACAGCCTTTATATTTGGTAATGTTCTTAAAATACCTTCAATCTTAAATTTTATCGCTTCACATGCACCACAATCTCTCCCCGTAAAATAAACTACTACCATTTCATTATCATTAATTAATCTCAAAACCTCATCTTCACTTGATATCCTATTCAAAATTATCCCTCATTTCAATAACTATAATTTAAGTAATTCATGTTAATAAATTATAGTTAATAATATATTGCTTCTTTTAGCTTAACTTTTATAAGTAAATTATATACAAAAATATAGCTAGTACCTGAATATTCAAGTGCTAGCTACTTATTTAACTATTTATTATTTTTATAAAAATATTCTAAAATATCATCAAATGTTTCAAATGCTAATCCTGCAGCTTCACAACATTCTGTTATAGCCTCTTCCATTTCCTTAATAGGAATATCTTTTACAGTATCGCATTCTATACCTTGTTCACGATAAGATTCACATATTGCATTTTCTAAATCTTCTTGTGAAATTCCCTCTTCCTTAAACATGCTTAAAAAAATTTCTCTAATATTATTTTCTCTTTCAATTTCAGTTAATATGTTTTCCATATATCCTCCAAATGTCATCTCAAAAATTTATATTCTCATTGATAATTATACCATAATTTATAAATTTATAACATTTACAAATAGGTTTTTAATCTCTCCTATCATCAATCCTTATTTAGTTATTATTCTCTAACTTTTAATTTATATAAAAAGAGTTATCTTTAATTGATTTATTAATCATTAAAGATAACTCTACTTTTAACTCTTATTTCATTAAATACTTATCAACAGCTAATGCTGCATTTCTTCCTTCAGCAATTCCCCATACAACCAATGATGGTCCTCTTCTTGCATCTCCAGCAACGAAAACTTTCTCTTTAGATGTTCTATAATCTATATCATTGGCAGCAATATTGCCTCTTTTATTTAATTCTAACCCTAAATCATTAGCTATATAATCTTCAACTCCTGTGAATCCCATAGCTATTAAAACTAAATCGGCATTCCAAATCTTTTCAGAACCTTCTATTTCTTTAAGATTCATTCTACCGTCTTCTCCCTTAACCCATTGTACATCAACAGTTTTTAGAGATTTGACATTTCCATTTTCATCTCCATAAAACTCTTTAACGCTCGTTAAATATCTTCTTGGATCATGCCCAAACTTTGCAATATACTCTTCTTGGCCGTAATCAACTTTTAATACCTTTGCATATTCTGGCCAAGGATTATTTGCAGATCTAGTCTTTGGTGGCTCTCCCATAATTTCAAATTGATTTACAGATTTACATCCTTGTCTAAGAGCTGTTCCAACACAGTCTGTTCCAGTATCTCCACCACCAATTACTATTACATCCTTATTAGTTGCTAAAATATCAGTACCTTTATTAAACTGGGAGTTAATTATTCTCTTAGTATTGTTAGTTAAATATTTTACTGCAAAATGAATTCCATTAAGTTCTCTACCTGGAGCTTTTAAATCTCTTGGATTAGATGCTCCTATAGTAACTACTACTGCATCATATTCTTTATCTAATTCGCTGTACTTTACATCAACCCCAACATTAACGCAAGTTTTAAAAATTATTCCCTCTTCTTTAAGAATCTCAGCTCTTCTTTCTATAACAGTTTTCTCAAGCTTCATATTTGGTATACCATACATCATAAGGCCACCAACATGATCTTCTCTTTCATATACAGTAACACTATGTCCTAACTTATTTAAAAAATCTGCAGCTGCAAGTCCTGATGGTCCTGAACCTATTATTGCAACTTTTTTGCCTGTTCTTACTTCTGGTGGATTTGCTTTAATTAACCCTTCGCTAAATCCTTTTTCAATAAGATACTTTTCATTAGCTTTAACAGTTACAGCATCTCCATGTAATCCACAAGTACATGCATTTTCGCATAATGCTGGACATACCCTTGATGTAAACTCTGGAAAATTACTTGTTTTTAAAAGCCTTTCTAATCCTAGTTCCCATTTTCCTAGATATACAAAGTTATTCCATTCTGGAATAAGATTATGAAGTGGACATCCTGTTGCCATATTATTTAACATAACACCTGACTGGCAAAATGGAACTCCACAATCCATACATCTTGCCCCTTGTTTTCTTCTTTCCTCTTCTGTAAGAGGTGTATCAAATTCATTCCAATGATTCACTCTATTGAGTGCATCCTCTCTGCTACAATTTTTTCTATTAAACTCCATAAAACCTGTTGCTTTTCCCATGATACTCCCTCCTTATATTACCCTTCCAGTTTTTTCATAAAAGGCATTTACTAAAGCTTCATCTCTAGTACATCCCTTTTCTTCGTTAATTCTAACAAGCTCTAAAACTTCTTTATAATCTACAGGAATAACTTTTTTAATCTTAGTTATATATAAATCAAAATTATCTAAAATAGTTTTTGCTTTAACTGAATTAGTAAGCTCATAATGTTCATTTATTATATCTTTTAAGAATTTGACATCTTTATCATCTGGATTTTCAATAAGAACCATTTCTTTATTAACCTTAGAATTGAAATCTCCATCTTCATCTAACACATAAGCAATTCCACCACTCATACCTGCTGCGAAATTCACTCCTGTTTTTCCAAGTATAACAGCTTTTCCTCCAGTCATATATTCACATCCATGAGCTCCACAACCTTCTACTACAGCTGTTGCTCCTGAATTTCTTACACAGAATCTTTCTCCAACAATTCCACTAAAGAAAGCCTTTCCTGAAGTAGCTCCATATAATGCAACATTACCTACTATAATATTATCTGCTGCAACCAGTTTACTATTTTTAGGCTGATATACTATTACCTTTCCTCCAGATAATCCCTTACCAACATAGTCATTACCATCGCCTTCAACTTCTAAAGTTAAACCACTTGGTATAAATGCCCCAAAGCTTTGTCCCGCTGCTCCTGCACATTTAATCCAAATTGTATCTTCTGGTAATCCTTCTGTTTTATATCTTCTAGTTATTTCTGACCCTAAAATAGTACCAAATGTTCTATCTGTATTAACAATATCTATATTTATTTTAACTTTTTCTTTATTATCCAATGCTGGTTTTGCTAATTCTAAAAGAACAGTTGAATCTTTAACTTCATTAAGCTTATGATCAAATTTCTTATCTTCATTAAAGATAACTCCATTTTCTGAATTAATTTGAGACTTATCTAATATTAATGATAAATCAACTCTTTCAGCCTTCCAATTATTAAGATGTTCCTTTTTCTTTAACTTATCTACTCTGCCAATCATTTCATCTATACTTCTAAATCCAAGCTTAGCCATATATTCCCTTAACTCTTGTGCTATAAATTCCATGAAGTTTACAACATATTCAGGTTTACCAGTAAACCTCTTTCTAAGCTCTTCATTTTGAGTTGCAATTCCTACTGGACAAGTATCTAAATTACATACTCTCATCATTACACAACCTAAGGCTACAAGTGGAGCTGTTGCAAATCCAAACTCTTCTGCTCCAAGTAATGCTGCTATTGCAACATCTCTTCCAGTCATAAGTTTACCATCTGTTTCTACTCTTACTCTATCCCTTAAGTTATTCATAACAAGTGTTTGATGAGCTTCAGCAAGTCCTAATTCCCAAGGAAGACCGGCATGTTGAATTGATGTCTTAGGAGATGCCCCTGTACCTCCATCATATCCTGATACTAATATAACATCAGCTCCAGCCTTAGCAACACCTGCTGCAACTGTTCCAACTCCTGCTTCTGCAACTAATTTTACTGAAACATCTGCATATATATTCGAATTCTTTAAATCATATATAAGTTGTGCTAAATCCTCAATTGAATAAATATCATGATGCGGTGGTGGTGAAATTAATCCAACTGCTGTAGTTGAATGCCTTGTCTTAGCTATCCAAGGATATACCTTTGATGCAGGTAATTGTCCACCTTCTCCAGGCTTTGCTCCCTGTGCCATTTTAATTTGTAGTTCATCAGCATTAACTAAATATTCTGATGTAACACCAAATCTTCCTGATGCTATTTGTTTAATTTTTGATCTCTTTGTATCTCCGTTTGCTAATGGAATCCATCTTTCTCTATCTTCTCCACCTTCACCAGTATTAGATTTACCACCTAATCTGTTCATAGCTATAGCAAGAGCTTCATGTGCTTCCTTTGAAATTGATCCATATGACATTGCTCCTGTCTTAAATCTCTTTACTATTTCAGATACTGGCTCTACTTCTTCTAATGGAATAGGATTTTCTTCAAATTCAAAGTCTAGTAATCCTCTTAAAGTTAATCCTTCTTCTTCTTTCATTATTAATGAAGAATACTCCTTAAACTTATTGTAATCTCCACTCTTAGTCGCTTGTTGTAGTAAATAAATACTTATTGGATTGTATAAATGCTTTTCTCCATCACTTCTTAATTTATCTCTACCAAAGTTATCTAAATCAAAGTTAAGTTGCTTAAGTCTCTTATTATAAGCATCTTCATGCTTTCCTAAAGCTTCTTTTTCAATATCCTTTAATGTTAATCCACCAATTCTGCTTGTTGTATTTGTAAAGTATTTATCTATTACAGTTTTATCTATACCTAACGCTTCAAATATTTGAGCTCCTTGATAAGATCTAATAGCCGATATTCCCATTTTAGAAAGTATCTTAGTTATACCTTTTACAACAGCATTATCATAATTGTTAGTTGCCTCTTCATAAGGAATTGTAATCATTCCATCTTCAACTAACTCATGAATAGTTTGATAAACTAAATATGGATTAACTGCTGTAGCACCATATCCTAAAAGTGTTGCAAAATGATGTACTTCTCTAGCTTCACCAGTTTCAACAATTATATCTGCTAAACTTCTAACACCCTTTTTAATTAAATAATTATTCATTGCAGCAACTGCTAATAATGAAGGTATTGGTGCATTATCCTTATCTACAAATCTATCTGATAATATAATTACATTAGTTCCTTCTTTAATTAATTGAAGTGCTTCTCTACATAAATACTTTAATGATATTTCTAAGCTATTTTCCTTTGTAATATCAAAAGTAATATCTAATGTACTTATTTTATACCCATGTCCATTTAATGATTTTATTTTTTCTAAATCCTTATTATTTATAATTGGATTAACTATTTCTATTTGTCTGCAGCTTTCTGGACAATCATCTAAAATATTTCCTTTAGATCCTAAGTAAACATTAGTAGATGTTACGATTTCTTCTCTTATAGCATCTATTGGAGGATTTGTTACTTGAGCAAATAATTGTTTAAAGTAATTAAATAATGGTTGATCCTTTAATGATAATACTGCAAGTGGTGTATCAATTCCCATAGCCGCCATTGGTTCATGCTTATTTTGAGCCATTTCAAAGATATTAGTTTTTAAATCTTCATATCCATAACCAAAAACTTTTTGATAAGTTTTTCTTTCATCTTTGTTCATGAACTTTTCTTCATAATTTTCTATTTTTATATCTCTTAATGGTGTTAATCTTTCATCTAACCATTCTTGATATGGATGCTCTAAGCTATATTTTTTCTTAACTTCTGAATCCTCTATTAATTCTCCCTTAACAGTATCAACTAATAAAATCTTACCTGGTTCTAATCTTTCTTTTCTAATAACTCTTTCCTCATCAATTGCAACAGCACCTGTTTCTGATGCTAAGAAAAGATAACCATCATCAGTTATGTAATATCTAGAAGGTCTTAATCCATTTCTATCTAAAACTGCACCAACTTTATCTCCATCAGTAAATACTATTGAAGCTGGTCCATCCCATGGTTCCATTATTGTTGAATTATATTTATAGAAAGCTTTTTTATCAGGATCTATATTTTTTGATTTTTCCCATGGCTCTGGAATTAACATTAATATCGCTCTTGCTAAATCTCTTCCACCCATATATAAGAATTCTAATACATTATCGAATGTTGCTGAATCAGAACCTTCCTTATTAATAATAGGTAATACCTCTTGTAATCTTTCACCAAAAACTTCTGATTTAATAGAATCTTCTCTTGAATAAATTTTATTAACATTACCTCTTAAAGTATTTATTTCACCATTATGAACCATCATTCTATTAGGATGTGCTCTTTCCCAACTTGGGAATGTATTTGTTGAATATCTTGAATGAACTAAAGCAATAGCTGATTCTACTTCCTTATCTAATAGGTCATGATAAAACTCTCTAACCTGTGTAGATAATAACATCCCTTTATAAACTATAGTTTTAGACGAAAGTGATGCTATATAAGTACTACAATCATTTAATTTTTCTTCATTATTAAATGACTTTTCAATATCTCTTCTTAATATATATAATTCTCTTTCAAAATCCCTAGATGAATTTATACCTTCTGGCTTATTAATTATAATTTGCATAATCTTTGGCATAGCTTCTAAAGCTGCTTTTCCAAGTCCACTATAATCTACTGGAACTTCTCTTAATAATAAAAGTGAATATCCTCTTTTATTTAAAACTTCATTAATTATATTTAATGCTAATTTCCTTTTACTTTCTTCAGTTGGTAAAAATAATGCTCCTACTGCATACTCACCTGAATCTGGTAATTTTACATTAGCTTCATTACATACTCTTTTAAAGAAATTATGTGGTATTTGAATTAATATACCAGCTCCATCACCAGTATTTTCATCAGCCCCAGTACCACCTCTATGCTTCAAATTTTCTAAAATATCTAATGCATCATTAATAACCTTATTAGATTTCTTTCCTTTAATGTTTACTACAGCTCCAATTCCACATGCGTCATGTTCAAAATTGCTGTTGTATAAGCCCCAATTTTCTTTCATAAATAACGCTCCTTTTATTTATAATTTAGTCATATTATCTTCTTTGCTTTTCAATAAAAAAATGGTTCTTTAACAAAAACTTTTAACTTATTAGCTTTCATAAACTTCGTTAGTTATAATCACAAATATGAAATAATATTTTTATTAAAAATCTCTTTTTACTAAATTAATACATTTTTATTTTATAAACATTATATACAACTTTGTATATAATTTCAATTTTTTATTAATATTTTTATATACTTTCCTTTAAAAAATTAATTATTAATCACTTAAACTTATTTTTTTTAATAATATGTTATTTTTAAAATTCAAACCCCTTATTACATTTATAAGTTTTATATACATATTTTTACGAAATTATGAATGATATATTTTTATTTCTGTCATTTTCTCAAAAACTTTCATTATCTTTCAAACACAAAATATAGTTATTAATTTTAATAACATAAATAACTAATTGATATATCCTAATAGCAAAAAATTCTTACTAAAAAAATATATTACTTCATATATTATTAATAAAATAATTTTTATATAGGTGTTTATATGAACGATATAATTTTTAAATTAAATAGCTTAGAAAATTTAATTGGACATACTCCTCTAGTTGAAATTTCTTTTATATATAAAGAAAAAAAAATGAAGGTTTATGCTAAACTAGAGTATTATAATTTAACAGGAAGTATAAAAGATAGAATTGCATTATATATGTTAAAAAAAGCTTATATTAATAAAGAGCTTCATGATGATGATCTTATTTTAGAAGCAACTAGTGGAAATACTGGTATTTCTTTTGCCGCTATTGGAACTTATTTAGGTTTTAATGTTCATATTTATATGCCTGATTGGATGAGTCCTGAAAGAATTAAATTACTAGAAAGTTATAATGCTACTGTGCATTTGGTTTCAAAAGAAGCTGGTGGATTTTCAAAATGTATATCTTTAACTGAAGAATGTAAAGCTAATTGCTCTAATATATATTTACCACAACAATTTTCTAATAATTCAAATTCCTATTCCCACTACTATTCAACAGCCCCTGAAATATATAACACCTTAAAACGACATCATTTAACTCCTTCAATATTAGTTTCTGGTGTAGGTACAGGCGGTACAATAATGGGAATTTATAAGTACTTAAAAGAAAAAAATCATCATCTTAAGGCATATCCTTTAGAACCATCCTCATCACCAACATTATCAACAGGTACTCACACTGGCACTCATAGAATTCAGGGTATATCTGATGAATTTGTTCCTCCAATAGTAAATTTAAACGATTTAAACGAAATAATCAGTATTGATGACGGTGATGCAATAATTATGGCTCAAAAATTATCTCGAGAATTAGGTCTTGGAGTTGGAATTTCATCTGGTGCTAACTTTATAGGTGCTGTGAAAGCCTTAGAACTTAATAGTGCAACTTCTGTTGCAGTAACTGTGTTTGCTGATGATAATAAAAAATATCTATCTACAGATTTAATGAATAAAGAGCCTGTTAAAGAAAATTATATTTCTTCTAATATAAAACTAATCGATATCAAAGTTCTTTAATTATAAAAACAACTACCGAAAAGAAATATTATTTTTAAGTAAATTTCTAAAAATAATATTTCTTTTTTCCATAAAACATATTAACTTAAATTTATTCAATAACCACTAATACTATAACTATTTTTATTTGATAAATTACAATATCAAGTGCAACACTAATTAATTGCAAAAAAAATAACCCATACGGGTACGTTCATGTTAAAGT
>NZ_JBCOAB010000047.1:0-23564 GCF_040227035.1 Clostridium sp. RTP31139st1_H3_RTP31139_211217 | reverse complement strand
GGTATTATTTAGTCTCGCAAACTTATTGTATTTCCTTAGGTTGAGAAGAGCAATGTTCATATAACTTAACAGATCGATAATATTTAAGAGGAAGATAAAATGAGAAGAAAAATATTAACTGTAATTACCTTAGCAATGTCATTTTATATTATATTTTCATTTATCACAGGTATGTTAAATGGAGTTTTTCAAAGTAAAAGTCAATCTCGAAAAGATTATCTTGTAAAACTTGAAAATAAATCTTTAGCTGATTTGCAAGATAAAATAGATACTTATCAAAATGATATTTTAAATAAAAAAAATGATAACATTGAAAATCAATCCATTGAAAAAATGGATATCAATTATAGTAAATACTATGAAAATACTATTTTCATGGGAGATTCCATAACTGAAGCATTATCTGAATTTGGTATTTTAGATAGCTATAACGTAATTGCCAATAAAGGAGATACTGTTGTAAATGCTTTGCAAAATACGGACAAGCTTCAAGGTATTAATCCTAAAAACTTAGTTTTATTATATGGTATGAATGATGTTATTGCCTTTGATAGTAATTCATCTGAAGAAAGCTCCAATGCATTTAAAGAAAAATATATTGAACTTATTAATTCAATTAAAGCAGTACTACCAAAAACAAATATTTATTTAATATCTCCCCTTCCTGTAATGGATAATGCAGTTAACACCAATCCTATATTAACTAATGAAAACTTAAATAACTTTAGATTGAAAGTTCACGAAGTTGCAACCACCACAGGTAGTACGTATATAGATTTAGCCAGCGTAATAACTGAAAAAGATTATTTGCATGAACAAGATGGAATTCATTATAAATATGATTTCTATACATTATGGTTAGACTTTCTTATTAATTACATAAAGTAAAGTTTAAATTATATATAACAAAACTTACTTTACCATATAAATACTTTTATATAATTTAAAATTTTCATAATTGATGGATTAATTAATATTATTAAATTTATAATGAGGACTATATATGATACATAAATATAAAAAAATAAAATTTAACCAACAAAAGAAGTATACAAAATATTATTTACTTGAAATAGTTATACTTATATCTTTATTCATAGGTTTATATCCTATATTAAGTATTAAGAGTGCCGATATGTCCGCAATAAAAGCTAATTTAGAAGAAAACCTAAAATTAGACTCCATAAATATTGGAGATGAAAAAACATTAAAAAATTTATATTACATTAATATAGGATCTATTGAAGATTTTATATCTTATGCACCTAAAAGTAATATGGATGTTGAAGAAATATTAATATTGAAGTTAAAACATGGCGCAAACATGGATGAAATTAAAACAAAAGTTAGTACAAGACTAGAAAAACAAAGTGAAAGCTTTAAAAACTATAATCCTGAAAAATATGGAATCATTGAAAACGCCATATTAGAAGAAGAAGGACAATATTTAATATTTATTATCTCTGAAAATTCTTCATCTATATATAAACTAATTAAAGATAACTTTAAATAACTAAATAATTGGAGTGAATAACTATGGTCTTTAGCAGCTTAATTTTTATATTTATATTTTTACCACTAGTTTTAATAAGCTATTATGTTGCTCCTAAAAGATTAAGAAACACTATTATACTTTTAGCTAGTTTAATCTTCTACACATGGGGTGAACCTATATACATTGTACTAATTATTATATCAATACTTATAAACTATTTAGGTGCTTTATTAATTAGAGTACATATTAACAATAAAGAAAAATCTAAATTCATTTTTATAACAATACTACTTATAGATATAAGCATACTATTCTTTTTTAAATATTATGGATTTGCTATAGAATCTTTAGGATCTATTATTGGCTTGGATTTAAAGGTTAAAACTATTGCTCTACCACTTGGAATATCATTTTATACATTCCAACAAATATCATACATATCTGATATTTATATGAAAAAAACTAAACCACAAAGAAACTTAATAGATTTTGCAGCTTATATTACAATGTTTCCACAGCTTGTTGCAGGCCCAATTGTTAAATATACTGATATACATAAACAACTTTCTAATAGAAAAGAAAGTATAAATAAATTTGGAAAAGGAGTTCAGCGATTCATTATAGGTTTAGGCAAAAAAGTAATACTAGCTAATAATCTAGGCTTAATTTGGTCACAAGTAAAAGAATTAAATTCAAGTGATTTATCTGTTATATTAGCTTGGATAGGTATAATTGCTTTTACTCTTCAAATTTACTTTGATTTTAGTGGATATTCAGATATGGCAATAGGTCTTGCTAATATGTTTGGCTTTGACTTTTTAGAGAACTTTGATTATCCATATATATCAAAAAGTATAACTGAGTTTTGGAGAAGATGGCATATTTCATTAGGAGGATGGTTTAGAGAATATATTTATATACCTTTACTTTAGGTTTTAAGGAGGTATTTTTATGGAAAATCCCCCAAAAAAATATAAAACTAAAAGAAATGAAATAAATAAAAGAAAAATCAAAAAATATAATAGAGCTCTAAATGTACTTATGGCTTTAATATTTATATGCTTTATTACAGTTATAATACTTTTTAATGTCTTAAAAATCGATAAGACATTCTCTGAAGAAGAAAATAGAGTATTAGCAACAATGCCTAAATTTACAATAAAAAGCTTCTTAAGTGGAGATTTTGTTGAGAACTACACAAAATATGTAGAAGATAATTTTGCTGGAAGAAAGGGATTTGTCAGTATCAAGACTAATTTAGAAAAGCTATCTGGAAAAACTGAAATTAACTCTGTATTTATCGGAGAAGATGGACAGTTATTTGAAAAGTTTGAAGAGGGACCAGAAGAGGAAACTAAAGCCAAAATAGACGCCATAAATTCTTTTTCTGAAAAGTATAAAAACTTAAATATAAGTTTTATGCTAACCCCTACAGCTACTAAGGTTCTTGAAGATAATTTACCTAAATATGCTCCTAATGATGATGAATTATCTTATATAAATACTGTTTTTTCTGGATTAAACAGTAATATTAACACTATAAATCCATATGAAGCTTTAAGCGAAAATAAAGATGAGTACATATTTTATAAAACAGATCACCACTGGACAAGTAAAGGTGCTTATATTGCTTACACTGTAATGTGTGAAAAATTAGGCTTAACGCCAAATTCTATTGAAAACTTTGATGTTGTTACTGTTACTGTTACTGATTCATTTTATGGAAGTTTATCTTCTAAAATAGGTATACAAGGTAAAAAGGCAGACAGTATTGATATATACATACCTAAAGAATCTGACTTTATTGTGACTTATGTAGATGAGCAAAAGAAAAGTACAAGTCTCTTTGACAGTACATATTTAGATAAAAAGGATAAATATAATGTGTTTACCGGCGGAAATCATCCTCTAATTAATATAAAAACCTTAGGTGATCCAAATAATAAATTATTAATTATAAAAGACTCATACGCAAATTGTTTTTTACCTTTTTTAACTTCTCATTATGGTGAAATTAATGTAGTTGATTTAAGGTATTTTTATGATGACTTAAATACTCTAATTGAAAATAAAGAAATAACAGATATATTATTTTTATATAATGCTAATACATTTAATAGCGATGATTCTATATTAAACATTGGAATGTAACAAAACAAAAATTGCTAGTAGATAATTAAATATAATTATCTACTAGCAAAATATTTAGACACCTAACTTCATAGTTTGTATCCTTATATGATCTAACTATTCTTTATATTTCTTAATTATATATTTCCTTATGAATTCTACTTTCATCATATCTATCTTTTTGATTTATCTCTACGGTTGAATATCCTATTGGTAGAACACAATAAGGCTTAATATTTTTAGAAAGATCAAATAATTCACTAATATAATTCATTCTATCTTCTAATTGATCCATTTTTATCTTATAAAACATGTAAATACTTTATTTTCATTTTTTGAGCATACATAGTAGCTTTTGTACCCTCTAAGGCATTCATTAAAAATGCCATATTATTTCCTAATACTCTCATTATTTGCATACCTTCTTCATCTTCGAATACCTCATCCGGAGTTGTTCCATTAATAACATTCCAATAGTTTGTTGTTGGCATAAACATTTCTGCATAAGTTAAATTTAGAAGAAAAAGGGTTAGTTAATAGAAAGGTTTATCCTGAAGTTCCACCTAAGGTAGAATATTCTCTTACTGAAGGTGGTCGTTGTTTAGAAAAAATATTAAATGATTTATATGACTGGTCATATGATTATGCAAATAACCATGATATAGTTATTTCTTGTAAAAAATAAAAATTAAAAGCTAATCATTCCTTTAACTATTTAGAATGATTAGCTTTGTATAATTTTATCACTATTTATATAAATTCATTTCATTCTAAGAATAATATCCATTAATCAATTAATTATATTTATAATATTATCTACTAGGATAATGCCACATCTAAAATCATCATAATTGCAAATCCTATTGTCCCTATATCAGAATGATCTCCAATTGAGCTTTCTGGAATTAATTCTTCAACAACAACATGACCTCCTTTATTAAAATAAATTATATTTTTATATTAACTCATTTGATAATTATTATCAATTATTCTTGTGATCTTTATAAATATTTATATATTATAAATAAGTTCCTGACTAAATATACCCATTTAATCAGGAACCTTTTTTATTTTTCAATCATATATAATAATGCTTGTTTAGCATTTTCAGTATTCTTAGAATCAATAAGTATTCCTATATATATATCTTCATCTGAATAAATCTCACCATTTAATAATACTTTATCATCAATCTTTATTCCATAAGGTGCTTCGTCACTTATACTTGCAATGTTACCCTTATCATCTAGCTCTGTAACTTTTGCCATTACAAATTTATTATTTAAAGAATTATATTCTTCTTCATTTAAAATTGTAGAGAAATCAGTTAATGCTCCCTTTTCACTTAATGATTTAAAGTCATCTTCATTCATAATCAATAATTGTATTGCATCAGCACCCATTAAATCAAATAATCTTCTATCATTTTCTTGTAAGCTTTTAATTGATATAACATCTTTCTCATTAGTAATTTCTAATACAGATCTTAACTCTTCTTGAACTTCCTCTTTATTATTAATTTCTATCCCACCAAATAATCCTATTGCTAAAATATCTGTAGTTTTATTAAATACCATTATATTCAAAAAATAGCCAATACCAATAATAATTACTATAGAAACAATCACTTTTTTTAAATAATAATCTTTGAAATATTGCCATTTTTCTTCTTTAGACATTTTCTTTAATGATTCTTTTTTCGGCCTATCACTATGCTTTTTATAAATTGATGCATTATCATCTAAGATAGTTTTTTTATTAATCATAATCCACTACTCCCCTTTTAACTTTAATTCACTATTTGAATTTGAATTTATTTTCTATCATTTTATAGCCATAAAAATAAACTTACCATATATCTAATACATGATAAGTTTATTAGTTTATTTTTAATAATAATTGTTATCTTTTTTAGTTGCTCTATACTAAAACCATTTATATTTCTTACTGAAAAAAGTTATAGCTAACATGAACCTTAGTTAATTCTAACTTCTAAATTTAATAAAAACTTACTCTTCCAATACACTAGGAAGTCCTATAGTAAACCTACTTCCGCTATTAACTTCACTTTCAAGTCTAATATATCCTCCATGCAGCTCAACTATATACTTAACAAGTGTAAGCCCAATACCGCTACTACTTACCTTTGTAATATTAGCCCCATCCACTTGTGAAAATCTTTTAAAGATAAACTCTTGATCCTCTTCTGATATTCCTATACCTGTATCCTCTACAGTGATTTCAATGTATTGATTAACCTCTGAAATAAATACATATATTTCTCCACCTTCTTGAGTAAATTTCACTGCGTTACCTAATAGATTAATCACACATCTTTCAATTTCAGTAGCATCACAAGATATTACTTTTTCCTCCATATCTGGATCAATTATAAGAGTTAAGCCTTTCTCCTCAATATATTTACTCATATTAAGTGCCGCTTCTTCCACTATATAAACTATATCATTATTTTCTTTATTAATTTTATAATGACCAGTTTCTATTTTTGAACTATCTATAATATCACCTATTATTTTTAATAAGCCCTCACAATTTTTACTTATAATCTGCATATATTTACTTAACTTTTCTTTATTGATAGAACCTTCTTTATTAAAAGTATTTATTAATTGAACTGTTGATGATATTACATTTATAGGTGTTCTAAGCTCATGTGATAAGTTTACAAAGTAATTATTTTTAAATTTCTCTTTATTTATTATTTCTTCACTTAACCTTTTATTTTCTTCTAATTGATTATTTAATTTCATTGTCTTTTGATTTACTAATTTTCTTAATATCTTAACATAAGTAAAGATATATAAAACTACTACCCCTACTGTAAATATATATACTAAATAAGCTATAGGTGTTTTCCATATAGGATTTTTAACCCTCATATTCATAATTGTTTCTTCAGTTAAATTACCATGTCCATCTCTAGCTCGTATTTTTAAAATATATTTACCTGGCTCTAAAAATTTTATAGATAAGTCACTACTAGAATCTACATATATCCAATCTGAATCAATTCCTTCAATCATATATTCATAAGTTATATTATCTAAATTACTGTAATCAGGTAAGAAATAATCAATGAATAAATCTTTATCATCATACTCTAAAATTAGTTCATTCTCATCATAAACTTCCTTTCGTTTTCCTATTAAAATATCTCCAATAACTACTTTATCATTAGTTTTTTCCGGCTCAACTATTTCTTCTGGTTTAAAGTAAGTAATCCCTTTTGTACTTCCAAACATCATAGTTCCATCTCTACATATGATACTAGATCTTAAATTAAATTTACTCCCATATATCCCATCCATCTCAGTAAAATTTATTATATCTTTTGTTGCTAAATTTAATTTGCTCAATCCTTTATTACTACTTATCCAAATATTATTATCTTTATCAGGTAATATTGAATTTATGAAATTATTAATTAATCCTTCGGCCGTTGTATATGAAGTAAATTTCTCTAACACTACATCCAATTTACTTAATCCCATATTAGTTCCTATCCATAAATTCCCCAACTCATCAAAAGTCATACAATTTATATTATTACTAATTAATGATTTTTTATCTGATGAGTCATTAATATATTGTTTAATAATACCATCTTCTTTACTATATTTAATTACCCCAGTATCACTACCACTTAGCCAAATAATATCATTGTCCTTATTATCTGCTATAATATATTTTATATTACCTGGATTTATATTAGCTTCCCTTAATTCATTGCTATAATATATTTTTTCTTCTGAATTAATATCATAAGCGTAAAAGTCCTTTTCAGTAGCTGTCCATATTTTTTCTCCATCATTATATAAATAATTCACTTCATAAAAATAATCCTGCTCATATGTATCACGTGTATATGAATAATTTTTTGTATCAATTGCTAGTAACTCTTTATTATTAGTAATAATAATAAATTGATTATTTATACTAAACATATTTTTTATATAATTATCATTTAAATTAATCTCACTATCACTTTTTTCTAAGTGGGTTATTAAATCTCCAGCTTTATTATATATGTATATTCCATTAAATTTTGTAGCTACCCATATTTGTTCACCATGTTGTAAAATAGACATTATATCTTTATCATATAACAGCCCACCGCCTTGATCATTTCTTATTGTATGGTTAAATTGTTTATTCCCTGTTAATATATTTACCCCTCTATCAGTACCTATCCATATTACACCATTAATATCTTCATAAAAGCATGTTATAACATTACTAGAAAGATCATTCTGTATTTTTATATCTTTCTTAAATTCTACCATCTCCATAATATCTCTAAAATACACTTTGATTCCATCGCTACTAGATATCCACATATTATCTTTACTATCACTCATAATAAAACTATTATTATATATATCTATATATTGATTTTCCAAAATACTCTCTATCTTATCTTCATCAAAGCTATATAATTTTACACCATCATTTGATAAAATAACAATTTGCATTGATTCAACATTATTAATGTGACATATAATAATTCCTTCTTTTGTAGAAATCCACATTTCCCCTAAACTATTACTCCCAATATCATAAATAAATAATTTATTTTCATATATTTTAGTTTGACTATATGCAATTTTAAAATCTTTATCTATTATATTTATTCCATTTTTTGTACCAACCCATATACAATTATATAAGTCCTCTTCTAAACATGTTATATACGAATTGGTCAATGAGTTATCATCTCCCTCATCATTATAAAATTCTTCAGCTTCCCAAGTCTCAATATTTAATTTTATTAATCCATTTGAAGTACCAACTAACATAATATTTTCTTCGTAACTAGTATTTAATATTGCTGTAATTTCTACTTCTCCTAAATTATACTTAATATTCTTATATTCCTTAACCCGTACTACATCATAAATATTATTTATTATAATATCCAAACCGTTATCGGTTCCGATCCATATATTTCCGAAATCATCTTCTACTATAACATTTATATATGTTGAACTTAAAGAATTTGAGCTATTAATATCTGCATTATATGTCTTTACTACTTCACCATCGTATCTATTTAGCCCATCTTGTGTACCTATCCACATATACCCTTTACTATCTTGAAAAATTGTTGTTATATAATCATTAGAAAGTCCTTCAGTAACAGATAATTTATCAAACTGTCTTTCTCTTCCTAATATATCTGCAGATGTGCTTTTAAAACTAAAAATATTAATTAAAACACATATAATTACTACATTTATTACTGCTTTTAATCTCATTAATCTCCTACCCCATTTATACCTATCACATATTAAAATATTACCAATTATATTATATAAAAACCAACATTTTTTTCAATAATATTGTACATTTTTCCTTCGAATTATCAATTTTTTAATATTTTTCTTAAAAAAATAGAACTAGCTTAACATCGAACTAGTTCTATTTTATATTTATTATTTCCATTAATCCCCTATTTAATTTTTACTATTTATTTGGCAAGAAAATTAAAAAGTTAACCTTTATTATTTGATTTAACCTTTATATATACTTCATATATACTTAATATTTACTTATTATTTCTTTTCATTATAATTGAGATTGATTCTTCTGCTTCCTTAAAGTCACTTACTTCAATTGTCATTGATGGATTATTACAATATTTATCTATCAATTCTAATGTCTCTATAACCTCAATATTTCCACTATTCAATCCACGATGACTATCTTTTTTACCATCATTATTATTTAAATGTAAATGTCCTATTCTACTACCTAATAATTTAATTATTTCTTCTAATGATTGATTAGAGTAACAATTTGCATGACCTATATCTAAACAAATAGAAATAATATTGCTATTAATTTTATCAACGAGCTCCTTTAAAACTAATAAATCTTTATCATACATATTTTCAATATGTATATTTATGCTTTCATCCTTATCAATTAAAAATTCATTCCAAAACTCTAAGGAATTATTTATATATACATCTTTAAAATATACATCATCATAATAGCATGAATGAAAAACTATTCTATCTGCACCTAACCTTTTTGCAACAGAATATGCTTGATTGTATCGTGTTAATGTAGCTTGTTTAATCATATTATCAAAACTTGCTGTGTTTAAATCTAAAAATGGCCCATGTATAGATAATGATCTATTTTTTATTAACTCACCATTTCTTTTGTAATATTCTACTATACCATTGTCATCTTTATCTAATGTATATCCTATTCCAAACTCAATTATTTCAAGTCCAATATCATACTTATTTAATATCTTATTAACTCTCTCCTCTGGGAAAAGTTGTGATATATATATTTTTCCCATAATATCTACTCTCTCTTTATCTTAATTTTTAAAATTTTTCTATTTGTTTTGTGGTAGATACACTGTAATTCTTGTACCTACTTCTTTTCTGCTCAAAACACTAAAATATCCATTATGATTATCAATAATCCATTTAGCTATAGATAATCCAAGCCCAGTACCACCATTTTTTCTGACCCTCGCAGTATCAGCCCTAAAGAAACGCTCAAATATATGTGGCACATCTTCAGCATCCATTCCAATTCCATTATCCTGTACAGAAAAATAAGCTTCTCCCTTATTATTTCTCCCTATTTTTAGTATTATATCTTCTCCCTCTTCAGTATATTTTGCTGCATTTTCAACTAATATCCTAGCAGTTTGCTTAAGAAGACCACTATCTCCATAAATATTAACATCCTCTAACTTAATATAACTATATATATGTTTATCATCTATCATTTTAGATTCTTCTACAACATTCTTAATCATATCACTTAAAGAAAATTCTGTTATAGTTAGCTGAGTTTTACCGTTAATACCTCTTGCTAAAAACAATAATTGCTCAACTAAATTTTTCATATTTTCAGCTTCAGACTTTATTGCTTCAATAGATTCATCTAATACACTTTCATCACTTTTTCCCCATCTATCAAGCATATTTGCATAACCTTGAATTACTGAAATAGGAGTTCTAAGTTCATGTGAAGCATCAGAAACAAATCGCGCCTGTTGCCTATAAGAATCTCTCATTCTATCTAATAATTTGTTAATAGCATCCTCTAACCCCTTAAACTCACTATCTCCAATATGAATTCTTTCTTCTGAAGAAGTAGGACTAATTTTTGATATAGCATCTTCTAAACTATGAAACTTTTCTTCATCAAATACCATATCACTAAGTCTGTCTGCTGTTTCTGCTATTTCACTAAGAGGCTTTAAAATTCTTCTAACCTTAGCTGTACCAAATATTATTTCTTCTAATAAAAATATACATTCTACTATTCCGATTATAATTAATATTTTTCTTATATTATATAAGAAATCACTTGCTTCCTTAACCATAGTTTTTCCATTATCCCATATTACCGTATATGTAGCCGTTTCTATTGGATAAAAATTTATTGATCTTTGAGCATTATTTACTAATTCTCCATAAAAGTTTTTTTCAGCATCAATACACCATAATCCTATTAAAATTATAAGAATAATGGTATCTATTATAAGGAACTTAAAAAATAAATCTCTTACTTGTATTGCATTAAGCTTTATTGCAATAGATATAACATTCTTTGTTTTTCTCTTCTTACTCATCTTTTATTACGTATCCTACACCACGAACTGTAGTTATTATTTTAGTATTAAAAACATCATCTATTTTAGTTCTTAAAAATCTAATATAAACATCTATTACATTTGTTTCTCCAATATAATCATAGCCACATGCCTTTTCAATAAGTACATCTCTAGTTAATACTATATTTTTATTTTCCATTAATATTTGTAGTAAGGTAAACTCTCTATTAGTTAATTCAATTTCATTATTATCATACATTACTTTATGCTTCATTTTATCTAAGCTTAATAATCCACATTTTATTACATCTTCATCCTTTTTTGCTGTAACTATTCTCTTTTTAAGTGCTGTTCTTATTCTTGCAAGTAACTCTTCAATTGCAAAAGGCTTTGTTATATAATCATCTGCACCAGCGTCAAGCCCTGACACCTTATCCATAACAGCATCCCTTGCTGTTAACATTATTACTGGAATATCTGATGTTTTTCTAAGTCTCCTTAATACCTCAAGTCCATTAAGCTCTGGAAGCATAACATCTAGAAGGACTAAATCTACTTCACCCTTTTCAGCAATTTCAAGCCCTTCTCTCCCATTATTAACTTTTATTACTTTATACCCTTCATGAATTAATTCTAGTTCTATAAATCTCGCAATTTTTTCTTCATCTTCAACAACTAAAACTTTAATCATTATTTACCTCCAGACTTTATTTTTGATTTAATATTTTGTACCTCTTTTGATATTTTGCTTAAAATATCATTAGTCTTATCAGTATTAACCTTTTTAGATTCTACTGAAAATTTTATATCTAAAAATAATCCAATGACAACAAGAGGTATTAATATCCAAAATCCAAATATTAAAAGAACAATAACTACTGTAAGAGGCAGCTTTAAAAAGAAATTATTTTTACCCCTTATTTCTATAAAAATATTATTGCATGTATCTATAACCTTACATATAGCTTCAAAAATTCCTTCAAAGTTATTATTCGATTTATAATTGTTATCTTTTTTAACTTCCTGAAAATTAAATTGTTGATCTTCGTCTTCATAGTTTTCATTATATTCATTAGTATAAAATATACTAACAGAAGGTCTCTTTACCTTTCCTTGCTCTTCCAAATACAAAATTGAATCAAGTATATCCCAATTATTTATTTCTAATACACATTTTGCTTCTTCATAAGTTATCCCTGTTTTTTCTCTTAACTTTTCTACAAGATTAAGCTTATCCACAAATGTTCCTCCAACTTTTATTTACTAACACATTATTTAAATTCTATCCCTATTTATTAAATTATACCATTATACAAAATATTTCTAAATAACCCATAAAAATAAAAAGAATCCTGAAAATAATTCAAGACTCCTTTTATGCTATATTAATTTTCTTCATATCCTTTTTTAAAATCTTTTTTTATAGTATCCGCTGATTCTGATACCTTTTCAAAAACATCATTTACTCCATCACAATTCATATTAGGTCCTCCAACTGAATACTTATACCCACAGAATAAACCTATTATTAATAATACTACAGTTGGTGGCATAAATAGTATTAATAAAATTATTGAGATTGTTAAAGATATTCTTATTGGTTTTTCATTATCCTTTTTAATTTCAAAATAATTCTTATTTCCTTTAGAAATAATCTTTCCTAAACATTTAAATATTCTTCCAATAACTTCTCCAATTCCACCATAGCTTTCGTCCTTTTTTTTACTGTAATCTTCTTTCTTTTGCTCCTCTTCTTTTACTTCAATAATAGTAGTAGTTTCATTATTTTCTACTTTTCCATTTCTCTCTAAGTAAATTATTGCATCTAAAAGATCCCAATTACATTTTTCTAATACTTCTTGTGCCTCTTCATTAGTTACATAAGCTTTCTCCATTAATTTTTTAATCATTTCATTTCTTTCCATTTATATAACCTCCATAAACTGAATTCTAAACTTCAGATAAATTTATTTTTGTTGTTTACCATGGTTATATAATACTTTTAGTAAATTAATCTAAAATATAAGAAAGATTAAAATTAGATTAAAAAAGAATACTACTTAAAAATAATATTAATGCCGTTAAAATATTGTTAAATTTTTGTTATAAATTTTTAACATTGGAAGATTAGGACCTATGACAATAGCCACTATTTGGAGCTTTAAAAAGCCATCAGATGCATGTTACTCAGAAGAAACAGTTATAATAGGATAGGAGAAATGTTTATGCTTAATTATAAATCAGTAGTAGAGTTTGGAATAATAGGAATAGGAAGACTTGGATTTTCCTTAGCAAAAACATTAATAGAATCAGGAAAAGATGTTATAGTATTAGATTGTGATGAAAATAAAATAAAGAATATTAGAGGATTTACAGATAACGCATTTGTAGTTAATAACTTAGACAAAGAAACTTTACAAGAAACTGGAATTCAAAATTGTGAAACAGTATTTGTATGCATAGGTGAAAAAATAGATGTAAATATCTTAACTACATTAAATGTTATTAACCTAGGGGTACCTAGGGTAATTTCTAAAGCAATAACTTATGAACAAGGCTGTGTTTTGGAAAAAATAGGTGCACAAGTTGTATATCCTGAAAGTGATATGGCTGTTAGAATTGCAAATAGACTATTAAATGAAGAGGCTTTAGAGTTCATTGAATTAAATAATGATATTCATATAGAAAAAATTAAAATAACTGATAGATTAGATGGAAAAACAATATCAAATTCTAAAATACGTGATAATTTCAATTTAAATATTATAGCTTTAGAAAGAGATAGAAATACAATAATAGAAATTGATCCTAGCTGTATATTAAGAAAAGATGACTTACTTGTAGTCATAGGTAAAAAAATTAATATACGAGCTCTTGAAGAATTTTTAGATATTAAATAAGTGTATATCAACATATATGTAATAATTAGCCTTAACCATTTTTAATTAATGGCTAAGGCTATAAAACTATAAAGTTTATCTTTATTATTTACTTTGCTTATATAATATTTTTAGTAAATTAATCTAAAATATAAGAAGAATTAAAGATTAACTATTTTATTTTTCTTCCATAAATAAAAATCCTCCTGAAAATCAAAAATGCTAGATAAGATAGTTGGTCTTATCCAACCATATTATCCAGCATATAACAATCGTATATATACCCTCCGATGAACACTAAAATAATATCATAATTTATAAACACCATCAATATCCCATAAATAACCATTATAATTTTGGATTAAATACTTATTTTATCTCAACTGATATTTCTGGCATAAAAATAACCCAGCTGATTCATCAACTGGGTTATACTTATTCTCTATTAAAGAGCTCCAATTCTCTTAAGTGTATTAGTAATATGTCTACCTTCTTCAACACCTTCAATAATTCTTCTAGCTCTAACACTATCACCAATGTTAACAACTTCAACATTAGTTCCAGCAAAGTTTTCTTGTAATGAGGCCATTAATGGTGAGTATGCTCTCATTCCTAAACATACAAATCCATAATCAAAGCTTATTTCTTCATCTGCTCCATCTTTATTAACTATAAAGCTGCTATCTTTAATTTCTAATAATGAAGTTTCAACTCTTACATCTACTTCCTTCTTCTTAAGCATAGTCATAAAGTCAAGCTTAGTTATTATATCCATTCCATTTCCTACAGCTGGCATTCTTTCAACTATAGTAACGTGAGCACCTTTATGAGCAAAGTATTCAACTACATCTAGTCCAACAGCTCCTCCACCGATAACTCCTATTTTCTTTCCTTCTAAGTCCATTTCATTGAACTTTTCAATATTATTTATTAATCCAAAGATTGATAATACTTTTGAATCTTCTTTATCAACTCTATCATGTAATCCTGTAATTGGAGGTAATAATGGAGTTGATCCTGTAGCATTAACAACTACATCAGGCTTTAAGTTTTCTATTGCTTCCATTGTAGCAGTAGTATTTGTAAATATATAAAGATTTCTTAACTTCTTAGCTCTGTTAATTAAGTAATTTGGGAAATCATTAATTCTATCTTTAGCTGGTAATTTAGCTATTTCTCTAGCTAATCCACCTAAGTAAGGTTTAGCTTCAAATAAGAATGTTGTACATCCAACTTCAGCAGCTGTACAAGCAGCTTCTAACCCTGCAGTTCCTCCACCAATAACAACAACGTTAACTGGCTTGTTTACTTTCATAGAAGTATGAGCTTCTTCTCCTAAAATAACTTCTGGATTTATTGTACATCTTACTGGTCTGTTTATTCCGATTCTATGACCAGCACATCCAATGTTACAAGATATACATTTTCTTAATTCATCTTCTCTTCCACTTCTAACTTTGTTAACCCATTCTGGATCAGCTATAAGTCCACGTCCCATTGCTAATAAATCAGCATGTCCTTCTGCTAATATCTTTTCAGCAACTTCTGGATTTCTTATGTTTCCTGAAGTTATAACTGGCTTATTAAACTTTTCTTTGAAAGCTTTTGCCATGTATGAACGCCATCCATCTTTTAAATAGTTAGCATCTATTTGATATTGAAGTGTATCATTAACTGCAGCTGATACATTTAATATATCAATTTCATCAATAAGGTATTCCATCATTTCTAATGTATCTTCTAATGTGTTTCCACCTTCCATGAATTCATCTGCACTAAATCTAAAGCTTATTGGGAACATTGGTCCTACTGCAGCTCTAACTTTTTCTAATACTAATTTAGGGAATCTTACTCTATTTTCTAAACTTCCACCAAATTCATCAGTTCTCTTATTGTATAAAGGTGATAAGAATTGGCATAGTAAGTAAGAGTGTCCTCCGTGAATTTCAACTGCATCAAATCCAGCCATTTGAGCTCTTCTTGCAGCATCTGCATACTTATCAGCAATTGCATATATTTCTTCAACTGTTAATGGTCTTGGAATTGCTCCACCAGTTTTTGAAGGTACATTTGAAGAAGATACTGGTGTATTTCCTTCTATTCTTCCTGGTACAGCTGATGCTCCAGAGTGATTTATTTGAATAGCAACGCAAGCACCATGTCTATGTAATCTTTCAGTTAATCTAAATAGATTTGGCATATATCTATCATGATCTAATCTAATTTGAGTTGTTCCATTTGAACCCATAGGGAAATCAACACATGCATTTTCTACAATTATTAATCCAGTTCCACCTTTAGCTCTCTTTTCATAATATTGAACATGCTCTTCAGTGAAATCTCCCATAGCTCCACCGTAGTTTGTTCCCATTGGAGGCATAGCAACTCTATTTCTAATAGTCATATTTTTAATTGTTAATGGTGTAAATATGTTTTGGTACTTATTCATCCTACATTCTCCTATAAATTATATATTGATAAAGTTTTAACTTTTGTTTTCCTATTATCTCTTACATAAGTATAACTCTATTAAAACTATAAATCTAATGAATATTTTAAGCTTTTTTAATAGATATTATCTATTGATTTTAATCAAATTAAAAAAGGCTGTGCATATTGCAACAGCCGTTATTTATTCAAATCTTATTTATTTCTAGTGATATAGTCTTCTAAAGCTTCCATAGCTAAAACATAACCTTTTTCACCAAATCCACACATTTGACCGATGCAAGCTGGAGCTGTTTTAGATTCTTTTCTGAATTCTTCTCTAGCATGTACATTTGAAATATGAACTTCTACTGTTGGGATTCCTGTATTTCCTTTTATTGCATCATGTAAAGCTATGCTATAGTGAGTATAAGCTCCTGGGTTTATAACAACACCATCAAATTTTTCAAAGTATGCTCTTTGTAAGAAATCTATCATAGTTCCTTCGCAGTTGCTTTGAAGAAGAGTTACTTCGTGTCCTCTCTTTTCTCCTTCTTCTTTTATATAATCACATATTTCAGTGAAGCTCTTTGATCCGTATATTCCTTTTTCTCTAACACCTATCATGTTTATGTTTGGTCCGTTTATTACCATGAATTTCATATTTATTTCCTC
This sequence comes from Clostridium sp. RTP31139st1_H3_RTP31139_211217, assembly GCF_040227035.1. Classification (NCBI taxonomy): domain Bacteria; kingdom Bacillati; phylum Bacillota; class Clostridia; order Eubacteriales; family Clostridiaceae; genus Clostridium; species Clostridium sp. RTP31139st1_H3_RTP31139_211217. Next base: position 6,349 of record NZ_JBCOAB010000047.1, on the reverse strand, counting down.
CTAGATGCACTTATGCACTACTCTATTTTATTTCATATTATTTTTTTAATGAAACACCTACTCCTATTCGTCGTAGGTGTACACTGTGTGTAACTTCAACTAACCAAATTAAAATTTGGAGTTTCAGTCAAGTTCGCTTTGCCAAATTAAAATTTGGAAGCTTACTTATCTCCGAATAAGAATTCTTTCATGTGTTCTATTGGCATTTCTTGTCCTGTCCAGCATTTGAATGCTTCTGCACCTTGGAATAACATCATTCCTAATCCATTTATAGTTGGGCATCCAACTTCTTCTGCTAATTCTAATAATCTAGTTTTAGCTGGTTGATATACAACGTCACTTACTATAAGATCTGGTCTTAACATATCTTTTTCTATGTAAGTTTGACCAACGTATGGTTTCATACCCATTCCAGTACCATTTGTGAATATTGCTGAAGTAGCTATTTCTGCTCTTAAAGCTTCTTTATCTTCTAATCTGAATAATTTAGCTTTACAGTTAGTTTTTTCATTTATCTTCTTAACTGTTTCTTCTGCTCTTGCAAAGAATTCATCATCTTGGTTGAATATTGAAAGTTCAGCTACTCCATCTAAAGCTGCTTGGATACAAATTGCTGTAGCTGCTCCACCAGCTCCAACTATAGTCATCTTCTTACCGATAACATCAAATCCAGCATCGCTTAATGATCTCATATAACCAACACCATCAGTTATATGTCCAGTTAAAACACCGTTATCATTTATAACTGTATTTACTGCTCCTGCAAGTTCTGCAGCTGGAGTTAATTTATCTAAGTATTTATGAATAACAGTTTTGTTTGGCATTGATACATTGCAACCTCTAGCTTGCATTGCTCTTAATCCCTTTACTGCATCTTCTAATCCATCATTTCCAACTTCAAATGCAAGATAAGCATAATCTAAACCTAAATATCTAAATGCTTCATTATGCATCTTTGGTGAACTTGTATGCTTAATTGGTGTTGCTAATAATCCTATTAATGTAGTATAACCTGAAATACGTCTTTCCATTGTATTCTCTCCTTTATAGTAAATAGCTTATTTTATCTTAAGCTATTATTAATCCATTTAATCCGTCTTAATATTTTTTATAAAAATAATGAACGTTAAATATTTAACACTTAATTCTCTTTTATTATATTCCAGCACTCCATACTAATCCAATTGATTTTAACAACATTATCTATAGATATAAGCTATATATTAATTATTTTACATAACTACAGTTTATAAATGCATAAAAATAATGATGAATTATAAATAATTCACCACATTAAATATACTATGCTATTGATCCTTTATTTGTCTTCATCCATTTATAATACTTTTCTTGGCATTCTGTAGAACAAAATTTATTTCCATTCCAATAATCTACATAGTTAGTATCCTCATTACAAATGCTACATTTAAGTACTTCTTTAACTTTCATCATATTATATTGCCCCATATTTACCTTATTAAATTTCATTTTGTATGCCCCCTTATAATTTATAATTATATAAATATTTTATCACTTTTTTATTTAATAAGTAATTCTTTTTATAGATATTTTCTATCGATATTATAGTTTTTATCTATATATTTAATTTTATATTTTTATAATTACCTTTTAAATTCTTATAACTTCCTTTTATATCTAATAGTTAAATTATTGACATATTATTTTATCTAATATATTATTTATCATAACGTTAAATAATTATATTCCATTAATATAATATTAAACACTTAATTTTAAATCTACCTATAGATAACCTTTACAAAGTTATTCTATTAACCAACTTATATTAATTATTGGGAGATAATTTTATGAAATTTAATTTTACAAAAGGAAAAAACAAATCTACTGCGCTAGCTATAAGAATGGCAATATCTCTTGTACTAGCTTTAATTGTTGGTACTGCTTTCATTTTATTAAGAGAATACTTGCTTGCTAATGATAAAGGATTAATCTGGAATAGTATTAATAATATTCTGTTTCAAGATATAACAACTGAAGAAGGAAGGAATTCTTTAGGTATTTTCTACATACTGGGCCAATTGTTTATTAACTGCCTTCAATTAATAATAATTCCAATGGTATTTTCATCAATAGCTCTTGCTATGTGTCATATTAGTGATACTAAAAAACTTGGAAGAATATCATCAAAAACATTGTTAGGTTTTTTAATAACTTCTGTATTTGCATTAGCGACTGCCTGTGTATTCGGATTTTCAGCTTACAAACTTGGATTTTTTAATGTTAATCTTTCTAGTAGCGCTACTACATCTGTAACTACATCTACTGGTAGCAATCCTCTACTTGTAGTACTTAATGCAGTTCCAAATAACATAGCTAATGTTATGAGTAATAATTCAATGGTATTATCTATAGTATTTTTAGCTGTGGTTGTTGGTTTATGTATTAATGCTCTAGGTGAAAAGATATTAATTTTAAAGAATTTACTTATCGATATAAATAATATAATTAGTGTATTTTTAGGATTTATTATAACTAAGTTTAGTCCATTTGCTGTTTTTGTATTAATTACTAGAACTTTTGCAGTATATGGTTTAGACCGTTTAAAGCCAGCATTAGCCTATATGCTTACTGTTACCATTGCATCAATAATATTCTTAGTTATTGCTTATCCAGTATTTGTTTATTTAAACACTAAATTAAATCCTATTATATTCATGAAAAAGATTGCTAAAGTTGCTCTTTTAGGTTTTTCAGCCGCTGCTTCTTCTGCTGCATTATCATTAAATGAAAAAACAACAGTTGAAGAACTTGGAGTTAATAAAGATATTGCTTCTTTTGTACTTCCTTTAGGCATGACTATCAACATGAACGGTACTGCAATCATGCAAGTTATAGCCGCTATCTTCATTGCGGCTAGTTCTGGATATAGCCTTACTATTCAAAATGTAATATTAATAGCAGTTTTAGCATTAATAGCTTCTATAGGTACACCTTCTGCACCTGGTTCATCATCAATAATACTTTTTACAGTATTAACAGGTATGGGATTTAATAATGAAGCTACACTTATAGCTTATTCATTAATTATTGCTATAAATAGACCCATAGATATGCTAATTACTTGTTTAAATGTAATTGGAGATTCTGCAACTGCAGTAGTTGTAGCTAATTCTGAAGGTTGCTTAAATAAAGAAATATATAATAGTTAATATTAAAAGGAGTATCTAAACTTAATATAGATACTCCTTAATTTATTATTTATCTTTCTTTAATTACTGCTTTCCTAATTAATAAAAATGCAATACCTGATAAAACTACTACTAATATTAAAAATGTTAGTATACAAGCAAACACATTTACCGGATTAAATCCAAATATATAATCAAGAAACTTATTTATTTTCATTGTTAACCCTGGATTTCTTATCGAAAAATTCCCACTAAATATTATAAATACCACTGGAATAACTGATACAATAACTTTTACATATTTGTTAGATCTATAATAAATCATATTAATAACTATTCCAACTATATAAGCTACAAGATAAAATGAAAATTGAAATAATATTGTATTTAAAATTGTGGTAAAACTATTACTTTGTACCCACATTCCATTAAAAACATTATTCATCCCATCCACTAGGTTCCCATAAGCCATATCATATAAAGTAGGATTTCTAATAAAAATATTATTTGCTCTATTTATAATAATATCTATGATTGACATAATTAAAGCCAATGGAATACTTGATATTAATAACCCCTTAATAAATGTCCTTCTAGATATACCATTACTTTTAGCAAAATAGAAATTTGATTTAAAGGAGTTTAATCCACAAACAAATAAGAAAATTACAGTTGCAAATTCTATACCTGACATTGTACTTTTTAATCCACCAACATAATTACCTATACATAAAGCCATAACTATAGCAATAAAAATCAAATAGTATACCATTACTGATTTCATAACCGATTGGATATTCATTTTTGCAATTCTTAAACTTTTCATATTAAACTTCCTCCTTTTCAGTTAAATATATAAATAACTTTTGCAATTCAACCTTTGAAAACTTCAACCCCAAATCTTCTGCTAACTTTTTATCTTCTTTAGTTAAATTACCTATTATAGTTGCAGATTTAAATGATGTTATTTCTTCAACATTTACTATATTTTTTGCTTCTACAAATTTATCAATATTTTCAGTTAAACCTGAAACTGTATATGCCTTTTTTAATAACTCTTCTGCTTCATCACTACTTATAACTTTGCTATTATTCAAAATAATTACCTTTTCTATTAAGTTTGAGACTTCTTCAATAATATGAGTAGATAAAATTATAGTTTTAGGACTTTTAATATAATTTTCCATTAACACTTTATAAAACAACTCTCTATGATTTGCATCAAGTCCAAGTACTGGCTCATCAAATATTAAAACATTTGCATTTGAAGCAAGTGTAGTTATTATTTTACATATGGAGTTATATCCTGTAGAAAGATTTTTTATCTTAGTATTTATATTTAAATTAAATTTCTTTGCTAATTCTAAAGCATATTCACTATCAAAATTATTATAAAATTCTTTAGTCCATTTAAATATTTCTTTTACTTTATAATCTTCCGGATATAAAGTTCTTTCCGTCATAAAATATATCTTTTCTAAAGCGTTATCATTCTCATAAACATTTTCGCCATCAATAGTTATTTCACCTGAATCTACTACTGCTCTATCTGTAATTAAATTTAATAAGGTAGTCTTTCCAGCTCCATTTCTTCCTAATAGCCCATAAATTTTATTTTCTTCAAATGTTATATTTATATTATTTAAGACTTGCTTTTTGTTATAACTCTTACTGACCTTTTTAATCTCTATTATAGACATATCTTTACCCCTCTTTATTAATCATCTTTATAATATCTTCTATTGATATATTTAACTTCTTTGCCTCATCTAAAAGTGTAACTATATAATCATTAAAAAAGCTTTCTTTCCTTTTGTTCATTAACAATTCTTTACTTCCCTTTGAAACAAACATCCCAACACCTCTTTTTTTATATATAACTCCTTCATCAACTAAAATATTAAATCCCTTCCCTACTGTAGCAGGATTTATTTTATATTTCACTGATATCTCTGTAGTTGATGGTATCATTTCATCCTCTTTGAATATTCCTTTTATAATACTATCTTCTATTGCTTGCGCTACTTGAATGTAAATAGGAATATCGTTGTTAAATTCTATAATCATATTATATATCCAACCTCCTTTTTATTAGTTGGTTAATTAGTTAATTACTTATATAACTAACTATATAACCAATTGCTATTTTTGTCAATATTTAACTTGTATATTTTTACATCAAAAAAGGAGTTTACACTTAATCACAAGCATTAACTCCTTTAATCTATCTATACTATATATTTATTATTTCAAATTTATTAAGCAATCTTCTCTATAAAAATCACTCAATACTTTATTTAATCTAACTTATTATCATACATATATATTTCATCCTATTTATATTCTAAATTTATTCCTATTTAATAAAGGGCTCTTCACTTGATTATTTTTAATATAACTTATTTATTGTATAATAGAACTATTATTATTTTAAAATTGAGAGGAGTACTATTTAATGAAAGAATTAGAAACTAGAGTAATGGATATTGATGTTGATGATATTAGAAATAAAATGAAATCTTTAGGTGCAATTAAAGTTAAATCTGAAGACCAAGTTAATGAAATATATGATTTTGAAGATGGTAGACTTTTAGCTAATAAGGGATATGCTAGAGTTAGAACTACTATTGATAGACTTACAGGAAAAGAAACTGTATTTATGACTACTAAAAAAATGTTAAGTCAAGGCACTTTTAAAGTTATGGAAGAAAATGAAACCATTGTTGAAGATGGAGAAATGGCTAGAAGAATATTTAAATCTTTAGGTCTTGTACTTCAAGAATCTATTTCTAAATATAGAGAAAGCTATAAAATTAATGATTCTTTAATTGAAATTGATATTAATGATAAGAGTTTTTGTCCTTTCCCATACTTAGAAATTGAAACTACTTCTGAGGAAAAGCTTGAAGAAATTCTTAAATTAATTGGTTATACTTTAGCTGACACTACTTCTAAGACTATTTATGAAATTTTAGCTGAAAGAGGAATCGAAGGAGAAATCAAAGGGCGATAATTCAGTTTCAACGTATAATAGCGAAAAAAAGAAATATTATACTTCCGGGAATTAGTTAAATCTCACCTTGAATTTATATAATTGATTCCGAGACTGTAGATAATTTTGTGTAATATAGTTTCTTATAAATCAAATATTACTGGAAATTTTGATTTCCAGTAATATT
>NZ_JBCOAB010000046.1:0-25967 GCF_040227035.1 Clostridium sp. RTP31139st1_H3_RTP31139_211217 | reverse complement strand
GGTGCGTGTTAAGAGATTCGAACTCCTGGCCCACGCCTTAGAAGGGCGTTGCTCTATCCAGCTGAGCTAAACACGCATAATACCAAAGAACGTTTATTATTTTAAAACATTTCTTTATTTATGTCAAGCTTTTTTTTAAGCTTTTTTGGAGCGGGTAGTGGGAATCGAACCCACCTTTCCAGCTTGGAAGGCTGGAGTATTACCGATATACGATACCCGCACATTTGAGATTTTAAATCTCTTATTTAACCAATTGAATATCCTCATTCTACTTGAGTTTCTTTTAGTTAAACTGGTCGGGGTGACAGGGATCGAACCTGCGACCTCATGGTCCCAAACCACGCGCGCTCCCATCTGCGCCACACCCCGGTAATCATCTTGTTTCGTTTCGCTACATCTCGCAGCGACAATGATTATTCTACATGATGATTTTTAATCCGTCAACACTTTTTTTAAATTTTTTTTATTTTTTTTATTTTATATCTCTTTTATATATGTAACTGGACTTTTTCCCTCAATTAAATCAATGTATCCTAAGGTTTTATCTAACCTTCCCATTCCTAATGAAATACTTCCTGGATTCATCAAAATTAATCCATCCTCTTCTTCTATAATAGGTATATGAGAATGTCCAAATAAAACTATATCTGCTCCAACTTCTTTTCCTCTGTAAAAGATAGAGTTGTATCCATACTTTACTCCATATCTATGCCCATGACACATAAATATCTTTTTACCTTGAAGCTCAATTAGCCTTTCTTCTGGATATAATCCTCTCATATCACAGTTTCCTCTAACAGCATATACTTCCCCTTTGAATTCCTCTGTAATTTCCCTTAGATCTTCTTCTCCATCTCCTAAGAATAAAAGTACATCTGCACTACTAATTCTTTTTTTAACCTTATCTATACTAATTCTATTTCCATGTGAATCACTGATTACAGCAATAAGCATAAAATCATCCTTTCCATTAAGTTAATAATTAATAGTTTATAGTTAATAGTTCATGTTGAAACTCCTTTCTGAGTTTCTTAAATAATATTCTAAAGTCTGCCTAAGCAGACTTTATTCCTTAACTATTAACTAAATTAAAGTATTTCTTTAAGCTTTTTAAGAGCATTTCCTCTATGAGAAATTGCATTTTTTTCTTCCGAGGAAGCTTCTCCAAAAGTCTTATTAAATCCTTCATAGAAGAATAATGGATCGTAGCCAAATCCACCTTCAGTTTTTAGCTCTTCAATAATGTAGCCATCAACCTCTCCACGAACTACTTTAGTTTCACCATTTTCATCAACTAATGATATTACACAAACAAATCTTGCTTTTCTATCATCACCCTTGAAGCCCTTCATTTCTTCTAGTAACTTAATATTATTTTTATAGTCATTCCCATGCTCACCAGCATATCTAGCAGAATACACTCCAGGTGCTCCATTTAAACTATCTACTTCTAATCCTGAATCATCAGCTAAAACTAAAAAATTATCTTCTCCTCTTTTTTTCAAATATGAATAAATTTCAGTAGCCTTTTTCTTAGAATTTTCTTCAAAAGTAATTCCATCTTCTTCTACATCTATGTTAATATCCATATCATTCAAAGAATATACCTCATACTCTAATCCATTAAGTATATCTTTAATTTCTTTTATTTTCTTAGAATTATTACTAGCTAAAACTATTTTTTTCATATTATTTTCCTTCTCCTGTTCCAATCCATAAAGAATCCATCTTTAAGCAATCTTTTTGTAATTGAATCATTTGCTTTATTCCTTTTTCCGCTAAATCTAATAATTCATTTAATTCTGCTCTATTAAATGGAGCCTCTTCGCCTGTACCTTGTATTTCAACAAACTCACCTTCATCAGTTCCAATGACATTCATATCAACTCTTGCTATCGAATCCTCTTCATAGCATAAATCAAGTAGTTTTTCCTCTCCAACAATTCCTACACTTGTTGCGCATAAAAATTTTCTAATAGGATAAACTTTAAATGGTTTTTGTTTATGTAGTTTGTTCATAGCATCAACTAAAGCTACAAAAGCACCACAAATAGAGGTAGTTCTTGTTCCTCCATCAGCTTGTATAACATCACAATCTATCCAAATAGTTTTTTCACCTAAAGCTTTTAAATCAACTACTGATCTTAAAGCTCTTCCTATCAACCTTTGTATTTCCATTGTTCTTCCATCAATTTTTAACCTTGATATATCTCTTGGTTTTCTAGTTGCTGTAGAACGTGGTAACATATTATATTCAGCTGTAATCCAACCTTCTCCACTACCTTTTAGAAATGGCGGTACTTTCTCTTCTATTGATGCAGTACAAATTACCTTTGTATCCCCTACTTCTATTAAAACAGATCCTTCTGCATGTTTTATATAATTTCTTGTTATTTTTGCATTTCTAACTTGGTCATTTCTTCTTGCTCCACTTCTCATTAAAAACTCCTCCATTTCATAATTTTACTTACTATATATTAAATTTCTCCTTTTTTTAAAAATAATGCAACAAATTCTCACTTAACTCATAATATTAATATAAGGATTAATTAAGAGGTGAAGAATTTGAGATATATTGGGCCATTTTTTAGAATGAATAGCCTTTCTGAAAAGGAAATTAACGGACAACTTTTTTATTTATCTAAAGAAGCAGTAAAAACTATAGTACTACAATCCAAATGTGGTTTAGTTTCTAAAATAAAAAAGAATAAATCATCTTCCTCCATTGATATTACCACAAATAGTAATTTTTCTCCACTATTATGTGTTTACAGGAAGTCATCTGCAAACTTTATTCATAGTAAAAATTCAAATGGATTTGATGAAGATTCTTTCAAAAAAGAAATTAACCCAAGTACTAATGCTTTAATGACTTTATGCTTATTAGAATTGCTAGATTACTATAGAAGTTTTGAAAACATAGATAGTAGTAATTATGCCTTGTATGATTTATACAATAGTATATCTAAGGATCAACTTGAGTTTTACTCTTCAAACCTACGAAACGGTGAAGGAGTTTTCGTAGATAAGAAGAACTTGCTAGAAAATAATGCTAGAAACTTTAATTTAGTTGATAAAGATAATAAATTTAAGTTTTCAGATCAAGCTTTTATGATGCTTGCATATTATATGTTTTCTATTAAGAATCCAAAAGATGATGTTTCAGAATCATACGCGGAGTTTTCATTACAAATTTTAAACATGTTTTATGACTTTAAAGATAAATTATACGAATGCTCACTAGATGAAATTTGTAAAGTTCTACTATCATTAAATATTTTATATAGCTATAAAAACGATAATGAGCTTAAGGATTTTATAATAGATTTAGCTGATTATGCAATGTGTAAATTTGATGAAAAGGACTATTATGTTGACTCTTTAGATACATCTGCATTATGCTCATTAGTTTTAACCCTATCTTATAAACATACAAAAATAATATCATTTTTAGAGAAATCTACTGAAATAATAAATCGACTATACTCTTTATATGATGAGGATAAGGGTTCTTTTTATAAGTTATCATCAAAAAAAGAAATTAAATATTCCTGCTTTGATATTACATTTTACATTTTAGCTTTTATTATTTATGATGATGTATCTACTAATTCATCTGAGCATAGAAATATGATATCTACTGTTTATAAAAAGTTTATAATAAACTCAGGAATAATTTCTAGTTGGCCTGAGGCACCTACATTAGATGATTATGAACGTTATCGAGGCTTTACTTTAAGCTCAAAAGATATGGTAGATGAAAGTTATTTTAGAATGCCAGATATCCCTGCCCCTGAAAGCACTGGGGTTGCACCAATATTTAACAAGTATGTTACTTATAATAAACGTAAAGATACATTTTCTAATACCAAAAATACATTTGATAGTTACAGGAATTTTTTAAACTTCTTCTTACTTATTCACTTATTTAAAGATGAATATATGACTGAACTAGGATTAATTCCTGTTGAGGTCGCAGATAATAATGATATACGCGATGACAACTCAACTACTATTGAAGAATCCGAAAACTCAATTCCTAAGGTTGAAGCAGATATTGTAACAGAAGTTCCATCTGATGAATTAACATCTAATTCTGTTGATAATACATTTATAACTGTTGATGAATCAATTTTAACTGAATTAAGCGATAGTGATAAAAATAATAATGAAGCTAACCCACCATTATCTAATTAATAAAATAAAGTCGGCATAAGCCGACTTTATTTCACTTTACCTATTTATTTAATAGCACTGAAATCTATATTGCCATTACCATCTAGAATATTTTCATCTTCAGTATCATTAACTGCTATAGTATTATTATAAAATAATAGTGGTAACACTCTATAATTATTAAAAAGCTCTTCTTCTATCTCTGCAAATAATTCTTCTTTTTCAGCCTTAGAATTAGAATTATTTATCATATCCCTTTGACTTTTGGGAAGAAAACTTGATATTGTCGCAAGAAGCTGTTCATCATCTTCTAACTTAGCATATACATTTACTAATGCAATATCATAATAATTTTTTTCACTAATTAAATTCATATCATCTTCAGTAAGCAAATTGCAAACTAAAGTTATATCTGTATTTTCTTTAAACCACGCTGTTAAATAATCAGTTATATCTTTATTTTGTAAGCTTTCTTTTGCTACAAGAACTATTTTACTTGGCATCTCTACATCACTTTTGAAATTGACCATAACATTTCTGCTTTGCAACTTTGTTAAATCATCCTTATCCTCTCTAAAATAGCTACACTCAGCTAATTCAAGAAGTAAATCATTTTTATTCTGATATTCTTCTATAGCTTTACTAATCAATCTATATATTTCATTTTTGACTTGATTTGAAAAATTTTCATTATTCCCATTAAAAGCTAAGTAAACAGCTTCATCAGATGGACTTTCTACTAATTTCCCCTCATCTTTAAGCCTTTGTAATTGACTTGTAGGTGGATTCATAACAATATCTCTTTCACCTATTTCAAAAGCAGCTAATGCCAAATCTTCACTATCATCCTTAACTAAATGTATTGTTTGAGCCAATTCTGCATTTGAATTATCAGCTCTCTTTAAAATTATTTCAGAATCACTCATTGAAGAAATATAATAGTTGCCTGAATATGTAATGGAACTATAATTTTTATCTATATCCTCCCAAAACAGCAACTCTTTTCTTACTCGATACTGTGGCTTAGTTAGTTCCTCAATAAATCCATCATCCTTTGAATTCAATCTAATTTTCAAACTATCTTCAGTGCTAGTTATAGCAACAGTATTTGAAAATGAATTACTACCATTTATATAATCTTTTACACCAAATACATTTAATAATGCAGAAATTTCACTTTCTTCCGTAATTACTTCTCTAAAAAAATCTACAATATCGTTAGGGGTAATCTTACTGCCATCACTCCAATAAATATCATCTCTAATTTTAAATACATACTCTAATCCATCATCACTAACAGTGTAGTCCTGAGCTAAAACTGGTTTTATATTACCCTCAGCATCTAACTCCACTAAGCCTTTGCTTGTAGCACATACTATATCTTGTTCTCTTTTATTTAATTCACCAATAGATTTTAAATTTTCTGGTATACTTGTTATTGAATAAACAATATCTGCAGTATTACTTTCACTTTCCTGTGGTGTCCTATCTATAAAACTTAATAATATAATTATTGTTACAATCGAAACAGAAATAGCTGCTATTATCTTTTTCAAATTTATTTCCCCTCTCTTGTTATACTTTTCTATAATTATAGACATAATTATAGAGAATTAATCTTTTTCAATAATAAGTAAATTATTTTTATAGAAATTTTCCCAATTTATGATATAATCATTTAAGTAAGATTCAAAATTTTACATTTTGTCAATCGAACTTAACTGATACCCTAAATCTTATATTTAGAGTAGTAGAAGTTACACTGTGTGTACTAAGCCACTGAAAGAAGCTTAGTTTCCTTTTATATTTTTATGGAGGTACTAATTATATGACAACTGCAATGCAAATAGTTCAAATAATATTTCAATCAGTAGCAATAATATTTATGATTTGCTTTATGTTCATTGGAATATGGTCTTTCATAGCTTTTTTAAAAATGCTTAAAAATCAAAGAATTCAAACATTTTTACTTGAAAAAATAAATAAAAGTATTTCAGCACTTGAAAATGATACAAAAAAAAATGATCCACTTTATGAACCTGAGTTCTTAATGGATGATTCAATTACTAACGATGATGATAACATTATAAAGTTTGATGATAATATAATATAAAAAAGTAGTTACAAATGAATTTGTAACTACTTTTTTATGTCTAAATCATTTTTTCAAATTCTTCTTCAGTTAAAACAGTAACTCCTAAATCTTGAGCTTTAGTCAATTTAGAACCTGCCTCTTCTCCTGCAATAACATAATCAGTCTTTTTACTTACACTTCCTGAAACCTTAGCTCCTAAACCTTCAAGTTTAGCCTTTATTTCACCTCTAGAGTAATTTTGCAATGTACCTGTTACTACAACTGTCTTACCATTAAAAGAACTCTCTACTATTACAGTTTCTTCAAATATAGGTTTTACTCCTAAATTGAATAATTCTTCTATTGTATTTAATACTTTTTCTTCATGGAAAAATTCTAATACACATTTAGCTACTATATCACCAACATCTTGGACTGAAATTAACTCTTCAAATGTAGCATTTTTTAATCCCTCAATAGATTTAAACTTATTTACTAAATCTTTAGCAGTTTTAACTCCTACATTAGGAATTCCAAGTGCATATATAAATCTATATAATTCTGGTGTTTTACTTCTTTCAACTGCATCTAAAAGATTTTGAGCCTTCTTTGGTCCAAATTTATCTAAAGTTAATAGTTCATCAAAATTAAGTTTATATAAATCTGCTATTGATCTAATATCTAGTTTTTCGAACAATTGCTCTGCTGTCTTTTCTGAGAATCCCTCGATATTCATAGCATCTCTACAAGCAAAATGAACTATACTTTTTACCAATTGCGGCTTACAAGATAATGTATTTTCACAGAAATAATGTGCTCCATCTAAAACTAAATGACTTCCACAAGCCGGACAAGTTTCTGGTACTTTTATTTCAGTAGCATTTTCTAGAGAATCTTCTACAACACCCATAATTTCTGGAATAACATCATTAGATCTTCTTATGAATACTTCTGCTCCAATCATTACTCCTTTTCTTTTAATATCATCCATGTTGTTTAAAGTTGCTCTTTTTACAGTTACCCCTGCTAGTTCTACTGGTTCAAGTATTGCTGTTGGTCCAACTCTTCCACTTCTACCAACATTCCATTCAACATCTAATAATGTAGTCGTAGCTTCTTGAGCTTCAAACTTAAATGCAATTGCCCATTTTGGGAATTTAATAGTATATCCAAGTAGCTCTCTAGTTCTTATGTCATCAATAGCAATAACTACTCCATCAATATCATAATTTAAATCAAATCTCATATCTTTGATTTCGTCTATATATTTTTTTACATCCTCTAGATTGTCTGCATACCTTATATATGCATCCATAGGAAGTCCCTTTTCCTTTATAAAGTTTAACATTTCTTCATAACTTTTAAAGTTTTGCCCTTCTTTATAACCTACATCATAAAAGAACGCAGAAAGTCCTCTTCTTGCTGTTTCTTTAACATTTAAATTTCTAAGTGCTCCTGCTGCCCCATTTCTTAAATTCTTAAGAGGAGTTTCTGATGTTGCATTATATTTCTCAAAAGCTTCAGTAGTCATAATTGCTTCACCATGAACTTCAAACAAGTCTCCTTTTGAAGTTTTTAAAGGAATAGATTTTATTGTCTTAACTTGAGCTGTTACTACCTCACCAGTTTCACCATTTCCCCTTGTAGCTGCAACTTCCATTACTCCATCTTCATTATAAGTTAAATTAATAGTAAGCCCATCAAACTTCTTTGTTATTACATATCTTAATGGCGGTAAGTTTTCGCCTCTAGAATTCATTTCATTTACAAATTTAACATTTCTATTATGCCAATCTATTATTTCTTCAAAGCTTTGTGCTTTATCTAAACTCCATAATCTAGCTTTATGTGTATATTTAGAAAACCCTTGTAAAGTAACATCTCCAACTCTTTGTGTTGGTGAATAAGGAAGTACATATCCTGTTTCTTCTTCTAAAGCCTTTAATTCATCATATTTACTATCATATTCTTTATCTGTAACTGATGGATTATCTAAAGAATAATATTCATAAGCATATTTATTTAAAAGTTCAACTAATTCTTCTATACGAGCTTTCTTATCCATTAAAATCTTCCTTTCTTAAATGGCAATTTATAAAAGTTCAAGCTTTGCCATTGATAACATTAAGTTCTTTATTCCTTGTTTATCAAATGCAATAGTTAATTTTTTATCTCCATTAACATCAGCAACTGATACAATTGTTCCTTCTCCAAACTTATTATGCTTAACTTTTCTTCCCATAGTTGCCTCTGCTGCTGTCATTAATGAAGATGAACTATTTGAATTTGTTGAACTATTTGTTCTTGATAGCCCACTTCCACCAAAGTTTCTATTTTCAAATGTTCCGTAATCACTTCTTAAACTATGTGGATTACTATAAGTTGGCTTAAATCTATTAGTTGAAGGTGTCTTAGCTGCACCCTGAGTTAAGTCTCTTGTTTCTCCAGTCATAGATACATATTCTCTTAATTCTGGCTTAATTTCTGAAATAAAGTCTGATTGAGGATATGCAACAGTTCTACCAAATACTCTTCTTACTTCAGCAGATGTCATAAATAAGGTTTCTTTTGCTCTAGTTATTCCAACGTAACAAAGTCTTCTTGATTCTTCCATTTCAGCATCACTATTAAATGAAGCTTGACCTGGGAATATTCCATTTTCCATTCCAACCATAAATACAACTGGGAATTCTAACCCCTTTGCACTATGAATGGTCATTAATACAACTGTTCCATTTTCATCTTCTTCATCTTCAAGTTTATCAGTATCTTGAACAAGTGATACCTTTTCTAAATAAGCTTCTAATTGAGTTTTATTTATATCAAAATCAGCTGATCCACTTCTCTTTTCTGCTTCATATGTTTTTTCAAAATCAACAGCATCTGATACTAATTCTTTTAAGTTTTCTATTCTACTCTTATCTTCTATTTGCTTTGAAGCCTCAAGTTCTCTAATATATCCTGTATCCTCTAGAATTGTTTCTATTAAATGTGATACTGGAACAGTCTCAGATATCATCATTAAATTTTCCATAAGTTCCATGAACTTTTCAATACCAGCACAGTTTCTCGCTGTTAGTGTTGGTATAGTTCTAACTTCTGATAATGCATCCCATAAAGTTAATTCATAACTTTCAGCAAAATCTAAAACTTTTTGTATAGTTGCATCTCCTATTCCTCTTTTAGGAACATTTATAATTCTTCTTAAAGCTATACTATCTGAAGGATTAACAAGCACCTTTAAGTAACTTAACATGTCTTTAATTTCTTTTCTATCATAGAACTTTGTTCCACCAACAATTTTATAAGCTATTGCAGCTCTTCTTAAGCTTTCTTCAAATATACGTGACTGAGCATTTGTTCTGTAAAGTATAGCAAAATCCTTGTATTGTCTATTTTGCTCTCTTTTTATTTTTTCAATTTGATTTGCTACGAAAGTACCTTCATCACTATCTGAAAACGCTCTATATATTTTAATTTTACTACCTAATTCTTGTTCAGTTCTTAATACTTTACTTTTTCTATTTGCATTATTAACTATAACAACATTAGCTGCATTTAATATATTACCTTTTGAACGATAATTTTGCTCAAGTTTTATAACCTTAGCTTCTGGATAATCCTTTTCAAAGCCAAGGATATTCTTAATATCTGCACCTCTCCATTGATAGATACAGTTGTGAACTACAATATCATTTGCAATATAGTTTCTTGCATTATCTATATTTAAATCATAAACGAATCCACTATATAATTCTCTTTCAATAGATACTATTCTATCTTCTTCTATTACACCATTATTATTTACAGCTATTATCATACCTTCTCTTAAACTTCCCATTGGCATGAACATAAAGCTCTTATCAGTACTTAATTTTGCTTTTCTTAATATTTCAAAATCTTCAACTGCGGCTAAATTTCTTGTAAATTCTTCTGCTTCATCATATAAAGCTCTTTCAGTTTCTACTCTATAGGTATTTCTCTCACCATTTCTAACATTAAATCCAGCAGATACAAACTTTTCTCTTTCTTCTTCTCCTGATGAATTTAATCCAATTCTATGGCTACATAATCCCCTTTGTATAGATTTTTTACCAGCAAAGAAGCTTATATTAACTCTCTTTCTAACCGAATTTTCCCTTATAACTGCATTACATAAATGATGTGGATATTCTTTATATAAATACTCTTCTTCCATAAGCCTTTCTGCTGCATCAACTGTATTTATTTCTTCAAACATTTTATTTATTTTCTCTTGAGATAAAACAATGTTTCTGCCTCTTGCATTAAATACCACTGTTGGTATTCCATATTTAATAGCATAATATTGTTCATAATAAGTTGCATCTTCTTTAGAATCACATACCTTTATTACCCAAATCTTATCTGCCTGTTCTCCATTTAATCTTACAGCTAATCCACTAGTATTTTTATTCTCTCTACTTCTTATAGATGAGGTTTGACCTATTCTATATCCAAGTCCATTTTTATACATTAAGTAAACATAATACTTATCTTCTTCTAATGCCACTTTTCCAAAAGTTAAATGATTTGGTGTTGATTTAATTACCTTTCCATTAACAGTTCTAACCTTAATTACTTCATTAGTATACTGTTTCTTACTTATATCAGTAATAGGTAAAATAGCTGTTTCTCCATTACCAGCTGCAACAAGTATATTATCTCCACACTTTAAATCTTCAATTTTCTTTGTTCCGTCTTTTGTAGTTATTAATGTTCCTTCAACTAAACATTGGTCATCATCACCTACTACACATAAATTTCTATGTTTAGCTGCAAGCAAAGTCACCAATTCATATTGAGCTCCATTTGTATCTTGATACTCATCTACCATGATATATTGAAACTTTCTTTGATAAAACTCTAAAGTCTCAGGATCTTTCTTAAATAATTCAACAGTCTTACAAATTAAATCATCAAAATCTAAAGCATTATTTTCCTTCAATCTTTTTTGATACATTTTATAAACTTCAGCAATCTTCTTTTCCCTAAAGTTTGATTCATGTTCTCTATAATAAGAATCAGCACTTTGCATATTATCTTTTGCTTTGCTTATCTTACCCATTATTTCTTGTTCAGTAATTTCTTTATCATTAATTTGAAGAATTTTTATACATTCTTTTATAAGTGTCTTTTGATCTGTTCCATCATATATAGTAAAATTCTTTTTATATCCTAACTTTTCAATTTCTCTTCTTAATATTCTCACACAAGTAGAGTGGAATGTTGAAATCCACATATCTTTGGCCTTATCTCCTATAATAGCCTGAACTCTTTCCTGCATTTCCTTTGCAGCCTTATTAGTAAAAGTAATAGCTAAGATTTTATATGGAAAGATATTAAGATCTTCTATCATATGAGCCATTCTATAAGTTAAAACTCTAGTTTTTCCTGAACCTGCTCCTGCTAAAATAAGTACAGGTCCATCCACAGTTACTGCGCCTTCATATTGTTCTTTGTTTAATAAAGATTTTAAATCCAAAAGAACATCCTCCCTTCAAAAACATATCTAAGTCAAATACCTTCAAAATCAAATCGAACGTATAATCTATCTAAAGCTTATTATAGCATAACAGTATATATTATTACCTTAAAATAAAAATTTAATTGTATGGTTATGGAATTTTATGGTTTTTATACCCTGTTTATTTATCAAATTTCCACTCCAAAAATTGCAAATTTAAAAAAGAACGCAAAAAAACGCAACCCTTGGGGCCAGGTTGCGCTTCAGCAATAAGCAATAAATAAAAAGGGGGCTATTTAATTCCTTTTATTTATCCTTGCATTAATATTATAGTAGAGAAAAAATTATATTGCAAGGGATTTTTGAAAAATATCTTGCTGATTTTTAACATCATGAATGTTATTCTATCATTTTTTGTTTTCTTTCGTTAAAAGCTCTTTAAAATGGCTAATTCCTCTTCTGTTAACTCTCTATATTCGCCTTCTTCTAAATCTTCATCTAAAGGTAAAGTTCCAAATTCTGTTCTTTTTAGATATACAACGCTCTTACCAACAGCTTCAAACATTCTCTTAACTTGATGGAATTTTCCTTCTTGAATAGTTACCATAACTTCTGAACCTTCATCAGTTGCATTTAATATTTCAAGCTTTGCTTCTTTACATAAATAACCATCATCTAAAGTAATTCCAGCTTTAAATTTTGCAACATCTTCATCAGTTACTTTTTTATCTATTTTTGCGTAATAAACTTTATCAACTTTCCATTTAGGAGAAATTAATCTATGATTTAATTCTCCATCATTAGTTAATAATAATAACCCTACTGTATCCTTATCTAATCTTCCAACTGGGAATGGTTCAAATACTTGATGATCAATTTCTAATAAATCAACAACAGTTTCATCTCTGTTATCATATGTAGCTGAAACAACCCCTTCTGGTTTGTTCATCATTAAATAAATAAATTTTCTATAAAATATTTCTTCACCATTAATTATTATTTTATCTTTTTCAGGATCAACTTGCATTCCACTATCCTTAGCTATTTCTCCGTTAACTTCAACTAATCCACTTCTGCAAATTTTCTTAAGTTCTTTTCTTGTACCATATCCTAAATTAGACAGTACCTTATCTAGTCTTTCCATACAACACCTCGTTAAACTTTATATAGCTTATTCTATTATTAATATTCCACAAATGCAAGAAATTAAAAGTACCGCTTCAATAGAACCTTCAAAATATGAATGTTCCATTAAAACGGCATTTCTTATTTTACTTCAAATTCTATTGTATCATAATCTTCATAAGGAATATCTTTATGGAAACTCTTAGCTAATACTAAAACTCTATAACTTCCATTTTTAAATGGAACAAATGTATAGTAACTCTTTCTACTATAACTTTGAGATAATACCCATTCTCCATTTATCATAATATAAAATTCATAACAAACTTCTTTTCCACCATGTGATGTTGCTTCAAAAGTTACTTCTTGTCCTATTTTGAATTCATCAGAGTAAAGCTGTATTTTAGTAGAATTAACAGGAGTTACTTCTTGAACATAGATAGAAACCTCTTTTTTACTATCATATTCTTCAGTAGACTTCACATTTTTCGCATAAATTACAAATGAATATTTTCCAGGACATTTCGGCTTTATTTTTATTGCTTTTTCTGTTACAAATCCAGTATTTTCTACCTCATATCCATTTATCTTTGTAACAAATTTAACTAAAACATCTTTAGTATTTTTAACTATTGCTTCAACATTAATAATATCATCTACTAAATAAATTTCCTTACTATTTAATAATACATAATCAATATCCGCTGCTATATAATCCTTTGCATCTATAAATAATGATGTTGATGCATCATATGGCCTTGAAGAAAATTCATCTTTAACTTTAATATCTACTTCATATGTTCCTGATTCAGCTGGAATAAAATCAATCCAATTATTTATTCCATAATCTATACTTTCTTTTTGAATTCCTTCTTTATAAATTGTAAATTTATAAAGAGGTTTTATACCACCATCAGTTTTTACTTTAATATTTATTTTATCTCCAATTATACACTTTCTGCCCTTATCACACTTAACATCAGATATTCTAACTGGCTTTTCTCCCTTATTTAAAATTTCATATTGAATAGAAGTAATATCCTCATGATCACCTTCAAATGAAATATCTTTAACTTTTAATGTTATTTTATATTTGCCCTCATCTCTAGGTTCCCAAACACACTCATTTCCTCTAATATATCCACTATCTTCAGAAATAGGCCCTTCTATTATATATCTATATAATAATTCTCTTCCTCCATCAACATCTGCCTTTAAATTAATAACAGTTCCAGCTGCTTGTGGTGATTTAACATCACTTTTAAAACTCCTAATTTTAATTTCTTCATACGGATCAACGTTATATAATATAACAGCCCTATCATCAAAACTTTTTGATGAAAACATATCCCTTACTAAACATAATAATTTATATTGACCAGGAACCTTTTCTTTAAACGTGACTATGCTTCTAGAAGAAAAATCTTGAATACAAATAACCTTTCCTTCCTTATTTACCTTCAAAAATTTATATAGTAATGGCCTATTTTGCTGATAATTTGATTCCACCTTAAAAATTAATTCTTCATTTACTAACTTATTGTTTGTTAAGCATTCAAAATTAGTAATTTCTATTTTATCTAATTCATTAACTTCAATCTTAACAGTAGTAAAATCATCTACATTTCTTTCAGAATCTATCTTTTTACATTCTATTAATATTTCAAAATTGCCAGCTTCAACTCCAGTAAAAATATATTCTCTCTCAGTGCTATAATCCCTTAGAATTTCCCAATCCTTTTCTCCATTAACCCAAAATCTATATAATACTAAATCTTCCTTAGAAGTTACACTTATTGTAGATTTTTCACCTACTCTTATTTTATTATTAACTTCTACTTCTTTTATCAACTTCTCATTTTCTATAACTTCATATTCTGATTTCCCAAGATAATCGTATGATTTCTTACATGAAGTTGATTTTCCTTGAACCATTATCATGTATCTTCCTGGCTTAGAGGGTTTCCATGTACATATATTGCTTTTAGAAAAATCCTGTATAGGCTTCCAAATTCCTTCTAATCCTTCTATAAATTTATATTCAACATCATCATTTTCAGTTGAAAATGCTGTAATATTTACACTCTCGTTCAAATCAGCAGGGCTTTTATTGTCAAAATCAATTAGTACCTCTTTCATTTTTCTTCCCCCTCACCATATTATCTATAATTAAGTTAATCACTTTACATAGCTTTATCGTTTTACATAATTTTCTATATAAATTATACTCTTTACTTTGCAAAATAAAAACTGAAATTTGTCTATGAAAGTATAAAAAAAAGAACAAACTATAGATATTTTTCTACAGTTTATCCTATATTTTTTTCTTTTATTAAATATAATAAATTTTTTCGTAATCTATCGTCATCTTCATAAGACCTTTTCTTTGCATTTGGTGTCTTTCCACCGCCTCTTCTTATCTTTTGAGATAAATGTCTTTGTTCAAGCATAGCACCTATATTTTCATTAGTATAAATATATCCCTTTGGACTAATTACACTAGCTTTTTTCCCTAAGCAAATGGCAGCTACACCGTAGTCTTGTGAGATTACAATATCATTACTTAAACATTCATTTACAACCTTCATATCAACACTCTGAAATCCACTATCCACAATTCTAACTTCACCATAGCTTACATTTATATAGTGATTAATATCACAATATATTATAAGCTCTAATCCATATTCCTTTGCTATATTTACAATAATGGAGATACCAGGACAGGCATCTCCATCAACAATAATCTTCATTGTACTAAAACTTAAGGGAAACTCCTTTTCCTATCGTCAAAGGAGTAGGTTCGCCTTGCCAAATATAAAATTTGGAGGCTTACTTAAGTCTTGCTTCTAATTCAGCTTTTAAATCTTCGAATCCTGGTTTACCAAGTAAAGCAAACATATTCTTCTTGTATGCTTCAACACCTGGTTGGTCAAATGGATTAACTCCTAAAAGATAACCACTAATTGCACAAGCTTTTTCGAAGAAGTAAACTAATTGTCCAAAGTAATATGGTGTTAATTCTGGAATATTTAAAATCATGTTAGGAACTCCACCATCACAGTGAGCTAATAATGTTCCGTTGAATGCTTGTTTATTAACGAAGTCAACTGTCTTACCAGCTAAGAAGTTTAATCCATCAATATTTCCTTCAACTTCTTCTATAGTAAGTTCTTTTGTAGCTTTTTCTACATTAAGAACTGTTTCAAACATTATTCTGCTACCATCTTGAATGAATTGTCCCATTGAATGTAAGTCTGTTGAGAAATCAACAGCAGCTGGGAATATACCCTTTTGATCTTTACCTTCTGATTCTCCATATAATTGCTTCCACCATTCATTAAAATAGTGTAATGAAGGTTCATAGTTAACTAAAACTTCTACATTCTTTCCTTTATTGTATAATGCATTTCTCATAGCTGCATACTTATAACAATCATTATCTTTTAATGATGGGTTAGAGTATTTTTCTCTAGCATCAGCAGCTCCTTGCATTAATTCATCTATATCAATTCCAGCAACTGCGATTGGTAATAACCCAACAGCTGTTAATACTGAGAATCTTCCACCAACATCATCAGGAACTACAAATGTTTCGTAACCCATAGTGTCAGCTAATCCTTTTAATGCTCCTCTTTCTTTATCAGTAGTAGCAAATATTCTTTCCTTAGCTCCATCAACTCCATATTTCTTTTCCATGAAGTCTTTGAACATTCTGAAAGCTATAGCTGGCTCAGTAGTTGTACCAGATTTAGATATAACATTAACAGAAACATCTAATCCTTCAATAGCTTCAAATAAATCGCTAATATATGTTGAACTTATGTTATTTCCTACGAAGAATACCTTAGGTGTCTTTCTTGCATTGTTTGGTAACATATTATAAAAGTTATTTGTTAACCCTTCTATAGCAGCTCTTGCTCCTAAATATGATCCACCAATACCAATAACTATTAATACATCTGAATTTTCTTTAATTTTGTTAGCTGCAACTTTAATTCTTGCAAATTCCTCTTTATCATAATTTACAGGTAGGTCTAACCATCCTAAAAAGTCGCTCCCTGCACCAGTTCCTTCATGAACAGTATTGTGAGCAAAATTAACCATACCTTCCATTTTATCTAATTCAGCCAAAGATGCATATGGTTGAACTTTTGATAAATCTAAACTTAAACCATTTTTCATAATTTTACCTCCGAATATTGTGGTATTTTTAACATTTTTTATTATATCATAATTTATCTTATGCTAACAATTTAAACCCAAATTATTTATCTATTTTGACGACATTATACGATATTACTTTCCGACTTTTCAAGACCTAAAATAATTTTTGTAATCCTACACTATAAATTCCTTATTTTTATAGAAATTTATAAATTATTTATCATTAATTCTTATATGCATATCCATATATATTATATTCATAAATATAATTAGATTATTCACTTAAAGAGTTAACAATAGTTTCTATACTTTGCTCATCTAACGATTTTGCCTTACCTATAGTTCCACCAAGTTTTGTCCATACATAATTATGAACTTCTACACCATTAGAAAAATCTAACCCTTTCCACTTCTTTAATTCTGTATCAAGATATTCATCTCTACCATTTAGCTGATATAAAACTTTATCTATGTTATCTTCAGTTATCTCATCTTTTCCCCATATGTTACCATCTTCAGCTATTATTATAGTATTTGCCATACGATGAATCATATCATATATTGTGTTAATATCAACAGCTTCAGCTGTAATATTTTCTTCTGTGTTATCAACATTTTCTTCTTGTATTTCTACCTCATTTTTTGATTCACTTACCTTGTTCAAAGCAAAATTAACTATTTCATATCCATTTGCCCATAAAACAGCGACCGTTGAAAGCGATAATATTAAAACAATTATAATTATTATAGCTTTTTTTGCTTTAGAACTTCCTTCTTCATAATCATCTTCATCTTCCTCATAGTCATTTTCATATTCTTTTGCATCAACAGTTTTAAATTCTTCTATTTTTTCTTTATCCTTATTTTCCATTTCATCTTTTCCCATATCAATACTCCTTTCACTTCTTCTCTTAACTATAACTTAAATCAATATCAACATATTAATATTTAATAAAATACTTTTTACCTAGTTACTTACACC
This sequence comes from Clostridium sp. RTP31139st1_H3_RTP31139_211217, assembly GCF_040227035.1. Taxonomy (NCBI): domain Bacteria; kingdom Bacillati; phylum Bacillota; class Clostridia; order Eubacteriales; family Clostridiaceae; genus Clostridium; species Clostridium sp. RTP31139st1_H3_RTP31139_211217. The sequence goes on along the minus strand of NZ_JBCOAB010000046.1, from coordinate 7,958 downwards.
TTTAAGTTCTTCTATTTGAAAATTCACTTCATTAATAAATTCTTCAAAACAAATCCCTCTATCCATAATATCTTTAGCTATATTAGCATTTCCAATATATCTAAAATGCCATGGTTCATAGTTATATCCTGTAATATCTTCCTTTCCCTTTTGATACCTAAGAATAAAACCATACTTATAGCAATTATTATATAGCCACTTAAATGCATCAGTATTTTCAAAACCCTCATCTAAGTATGGATAATCATTACACACTATGTCAATCGCCAATCCTGTTTGATGTTCTGATGCACCTGCCTCAGCTGTATATTGTCTAGTTTTTTCAACTCCTTTTACTTCTACTCTTGAATTATATAAATTTTCTTGAACGCTATAACCTCTATATCCAGAAATAGCTATAAGATTAACATTATCATTCAACGCAGCATTAAACATTTCCTTTGCTGCATTACTTGTCCTCTCATCTAACTGCTTACATTCAATATACTCTTCAAAAGCTATATCTGACTCAACCAAAGTACTAGGCACATAATCATCCTCAAGTTTATTATTTTCATTTACTAATATAAATAATTCATCATTCAATATACCTTCTAATCTTTTAATTTCATTACTTTTTAAAGTATCACTATCTGTACTAAAAGATTTATTCTGCTCTTGACTTCTAGACTTTGCTAACAAACCCTCTTTATTATTTATCTCCTCTATACTTTCATTTTTCTTGCTACTATTAACACTACTTTTATTATTATCTATATTATTATCACTTACGTTTCTAATTCCTAATGCAATTGCAACAACTACAAATATCCAACAGGACATTATTTTTAATTTATTAACCTCATTTCTATTATTCATATCCTCCTCCTATTAACACTATAATATTTGGTATATATTACCACAGTTTTTACTATAATACTTTTCACAACCTTTTTCTAGTAATTTTCTAAAAAAGCAGATAAGATTTTACCCTATCTGCTTTATAATTATCATAGTAAAAATTATGTCCATTATTAAATTTCATCACGCACTTACTGTTAAATTTTAACACATTTTAATTGTTTTTTCCATACAACTTTCAATATTGTAAATAAAAAAACTCGGAATGCTTAATAAAAGACATTCCGAGAATTTTATTTATTATTCAAATTCAATAGTTGCAGGTGGTTTTCCTGTACAATCATACATTACTCTGTTTACACCATTAACTTCATTTACTATTCTAGTAGTTACTTTTCCAAGAACTTCCCATGGTAAATCAGCAGATTCTGCTGTCATGAAATCACTTGTAGTTACAGCTCTTAAAGCAATTGCATAATCATAAGTTCTTTCATCACCCATAACTCCTACAGATCTCATATTAGTTAAAGCTGCAAAGTATTGACCGATTTCTTTATCAAGTCCAGCCTTAGCTATTTCTTCTCTATAAATAGCATCTGCATCTTGAACTATTCTTACTTTTTCAGCAGTTACTTCACCAATAATTCTAATACCAAGTCCTGGTCCTGGGAATGGTTGTCTGTATACTAAATGTTCTGGTATATTAAGCTCTAAACCAGCTTTTCTAACTTCGTCTTTAAATAATAATCTTAATGGTTCGATTATTTCTTTGAAATCAACGTAATCAGGAAGTCCTCCAACATTGTGGTGAGACTTAATTACAGCTGAATCTCCTAATCCACTTTCAATTATATCTGGATAAATTGTACCTTGAACTAAGAAGTCCACAGCTCCAATTTTCTTAGCTTCTTCTTCAAATACTCTAATGAATTCTTCACCTATGATTTTTCTCTTAGTTTCTGGATCTTCTACCCCAGCAAGAGCCTCATAGAATCTTTCTTGAGCATTAACTCTAATAAAGTTTAAGTCATATTGACCTTCTGGTCCAAATATAGCTTCTACTTCATCTCCCTCATTTTTTCTAAGTAAACCATGGTCAACAAATACACAAGTTAACTGCTTTCCAATAGCTTTTGATAATAAAACTGCTGCAACAGATGAGTCAACTCCACCTGATAATGCACATAAAGCTTTACCATTTCCTACTTTTTCTCTTATTTCTTCAATTGTCTTTTCAACAAATGAATCCATTTTCCAATCTCCAGAACACTTACAAATGTTATAAACAAAGTTTGATAACATCTTAGTTCCTTCTTGAGTATGCATAACTTCTGGATGGAATTGAACTGCATATAAGTTCTTTTCTGCACATTCCATAGCTGCAACTGGACAAACAGGAGTATTTCCTATAATTTTAAATCCTTCTGGAGCTCTTTCTATGTAATCAGTGTGACTCATCCAACAAATTGTTGATGGTGCAACACCTTCAAATAATTTTGATTCAACATCAACAGCAACTTCTGTCTTACCATATTCACTTACAGGCGCAGTAGCAACTTTTCCTCCAAGTACATGAGACATAAGTTGTGAACCATAGCAAATACCAAGTACAGGTATTCCTAATTCAAATATAGACTTATCACATAAAGGAGAATTTTCACCATATACACTGTTTGGTCCTCCAGTGAAGATTATTCCTTTTGGGTTCATTTCTCTTATTTTTTCAACGCTTAAATTATAAGGATGAACCTCACAATATACATTACACTCTCTAACTCTTCTTGCAATTAATTGATTATATTGACCACCAAAGTCAAGTACTAATACTAATTCTCTACTCATTAGAATCCTCCTAATGTTTTTTCTTTAATTATCTCGTAAAATTATACACTTTTCAACAAAAATGTTAAAATCTAAACACAGAAACTCCAAAAAGGAGTTTCCATATCTAACTATTAACTAAGAACTATTAACTATTAACCATCCAAACTATTCTCTAACACTATAATTTGGTGCTTCCTTAGTTATATTTATATCATGTGGATGACTTTCTCTTATTCCTGATGCAGTTTGAACAACAAATCCAGCATTTTCAAATAAATCTTCTAAAGTTGGAGCTCCAAGGTATCCCATACCTGATCTTATTCCACCTATTAATTGGTATAAAGTATCAGCTACTGGTCCCTTATATGCAACTCTTCCTTCAACACCTTCTGGAACAAATTTCTTAGTACCATTTTGGAAGTATCTATCAGAAGAACCTTTCTCCATAGCCCCTAAAGAACCCATTCCTCTATAAACTTTATAACTTCTTCCTTGATATATTTCCATTTCACCTGGTGCTTCTTCACAACCAGCAAGCATTGATCCCATCATACAAGCACAAGCTCCACCAGCTAAAGCCTTAACTATATCTCCTGAATACTTAAGTCCACCATCAGCAATTACTGGAACTCCATGTTTTCTTCCTTCTTCAGCACAATCCATAACTGCAGTTAATTGAGGAACCCCTACCCCAGCAACTATTCTTGTTGTACAAATTGATCCTGGTCCAATACCAACCTTTATACAGTCAGCTCCAGCTTCAGCTAAATCTCTTGTAGCTTCTGCAGTAGCAACATTACCAGCAATTATTTGAAGATCAGGATATTTAGCTTTTATCTTTTTAACACCATCAATAACTCCTTTAGAGTGACCGTGAGCTGTATCTAATGTAATAACGTCAACTTGAGCTTTAACTAAGGCATCAACTCTATCCATCATATCATTAGTTATTCCAACTGATGCTCCACAAAGCAGTCTTCCTCTTGAATCCTTTGCTGCGTTTGGATATGCTCTAACTTTTTCTATATCCTTTATTGTTATAAGACCTTTTAAGTTGTTTTCTGAATCAACTAAAGGTAATTTTTCTATTTTATGAGTCTTTAATATTTCTAAAGCTTCTTCTAATGTTGTTCCTTCTGGAGCTGTTACTAATGGACTCTTAGTCATAACTTCTGAAATTACTTTATCATAGTTTGTTTCAAAAACTATGTCTCTGTTAGTTATGATTCCTACTAATTGAGTTCCTCTTGTAACTGGAACACCTGAGATTCTATATTGAGACATTAATTCTAATGCTTCTCTTACTGTATGGTCTTCATTCAAGAATATTGGATCTGTAATTACTCCATTTTCTTGTCTCTTAACTCTATCAACTTCTTTTGCTTGATCTTCAATTGTCATGTTTTTGTGTATTATTCCGATTCCGCCTTCTCTAGCCATTGCAATTGCCATCTTAGATTCAGTAACAGTATCCATACTTGCACTCATTAGTGGTATGTTTAGTGTTATTGTCTTTGTTAATTGAGTTTTTAATGAAACTTGATTTGGTAAAACCTCTGATTTGTTTGGTACTAGTAATACATCATCAAATGTGTAAGCTGTTTTTAATATTCTTGCCATACTTAATCTCTCCTATCATAATTATTTATCTTTATATTTATGTAATAAATGCATTTTATATCTGATTATTTATTTTTGGGGTTAATCAAATAAAAAAAAGCATATTAAGTCCGCTATCTATAAGTGAACATTAATATGCTTTTACCCTATACATTATTCGTGTTTAGGTAAGTATATCAAACTCACTCATAGATGAAAATTTAAGGTTTTCAGTAGAAACACCCTGCCATATTCAGGGTTTATATGAGTTGTTTTATTATTCGTGTTTTTTCGCTTTTTATTATTATAGTTTATGGTTTATGGCTTGTCAATATAATAAATTGAAACAAATAAATGCTAATAATATATTTACCATCTTTGTGGTATATTATTAGCATTTATAAATATCTTATTGTTCATTTTTAGTAATTTTATTAATATCTCTACTTATTTTATGATAAATTATTATTTTAGTTATTATCTAAATATAAATATTTTTAATTTATAGAACTTAATTCTTATTCAATCCTATTTTATATAACTTCATCTTTTTTTAATTAGTTAAAAACTCGTTAATAAAATTCAACACTTTCTCACTAGAAGGTATAAGCCCTATTGCATTTATATTTATATCAACTTTATAAAAATATAATTTTCCTAGTACCAAAATAAAACTTTTCCCATTATTATTTATTGTATATCCCACTGGCTTTCCACTCGGACTATTAATATTTTTCATAACAATAATAGCACTATTCCTTATATTAGTAGTAAAAGTTTCTCTACTATATAATTCTCCATTAACTAAAAAACCACTATCAATCAAGTCCCAAATTACATATTCACTCGAATCAATTGATCCTGTTATAGTATTACTATTATTTGATTCTAATGTAAATATACCTCTAGCATATATATTTTCTTTAATATATAAATCACTATTATATAGTTTTATATTTAGTTGCTTATTTACATCCACTCCCGATTCCTTAACTAGCAACTTACTATCTTGTGAATTTATATTTATTCCGCTATTAGAATATATTCTTTGTTTTATACACATCAAACTACTATTGCTTATAACTATATTTATCTTATTATTTATCTCAATCCCACCTTTAACTATTAAATTACTATTATTTAATATAATAGTTAATGGCTTATTAGACCTTATCGACTGCTCTACAACTAATGTACTATTAACAAGTTCTATAGTTTCAATATTGTTATTATAAAAATCTAAACTATTATTTACTTTCACAGTTTTATTTTCTATTTTATTTAAATCCTCTGACTTAATTTGAGAATTTTCTAAAGTATAATCAAATTGAATATTGCTCCATTTATCATCATTACCTAATTCATTGACAAAATTTTCAACATTGATTTGATTTATTCTAATATTTAAACTATTAAGTTCACTATTATTCCCTGAGTCTTTAACTATTTGATTATTAATATCAATCTTTCCTCCTGATGCTATACTATCTATAAAACTTAATTGGTTATTTTCCTTTACTTCAATATCCCCTTTTACATTTAAGCAAGCAAATGGATTAAATATTATGTTACCTACACTATCTACAGTAAGATTTACACTAATAATTTGTTCCTCTTTCTTTTGAATAGTAGAATTGCTTTCTTTATAAGCTATACTTGTTATAGTATATTCATAAATATCTTCACCTAAATCATTAGTTGTTTTTTTATATTTTCTATTACCTTTAACCTTAATACCTTTAAAACTATTTGAATCACTAAAAGTAATATCTATTTTTTCAAATTCATTTGGTAAATTTTCTATTTTATTTACAGAAGATAATTCTTTTATTAAATTATTCTTTAAAATACTTAATCCGGACTTTGCTGCCAATTCTAAATCAACATTTGCACTGTAATTAGCATTTAACTTCATAGTATTAATAACACTTCCTGATACAGCTGTTCCTATTATCAACAAGGCCGCTGTAACGACTAAAACTATTACCAATGTTGCTCCCCTTTTTTTCATTAAATCACCTACTCATAATATACTTTTACATTTCTAATAAGCTCAGTCCCAATATTACCTTGACTCTGTATTAATATATTCTTTTTGTTTCCAGGCTGTATTTCTGAATTATTAGATTTCCAATTAATCTCATAATTATTTTCATCAATTTTTCTCCAACTATTAACATTATATATAGCCGTTATATTTTTATTAGGTATAAATTCAAATAATATTTTCATAGAATTTATCTGTTTATCAGTATTATTTTCAATAAAAATACTCCATTCAGCACCACTTTGCCAATCTTTAATGTCTTCCCCACTATATATTTTCACTTTATTATATTCGTTTTCACATGCTACATAATTAATAGTATTTTTAGGTGCAAACCTTGCTATTATATTATTTATTTGTTGTTGGATATTTAATGATAGTTCATTATAATCATTTAAAACTTCAAACCCTCTATTATTATTGTTAATTGTAACATTTTTACCAACAATTATACTGTTATTCATCCTTATGTCATTTATTAAATTAATGTTTATATCTCCATTACAAATAAAAATTGTATTCTCTAAATTACTACTCTGATTAATATTCACCTGATAATAATTAACTAAATATACCTTATATCCATCTATCTCTATGTATCCTACCCCATTCAATATATCTTCTTCATTTATTTCATCAGTTATATATGTTTTATCAATACTATCTATATTATTGATAGAAATGCTATTTTTCTTTAAAAATGTAAATGAAGGTGGATAAACATCACCATACTCTACTTCGACTTCATTTCCATTAATCTTATTAAACTTTATTCCTTCACACCTAATAACATCTAGCTTTTGACTTATAAACTCTTTAACATTTATATCAATATTTTTTGCAGATATAAAATGATTAAATATATTACAATTTACTTTATCTGTTGTAACTGACCCTATATTTCCATTTCCATTATTACTTCCTTCCCCATTAATTCCTAATTCAATATCCATTTTTTCATTAATATCAGTAGAGAAACTTGATGAATATTCTCTATCAACATTACCTTTTATGCCTATAATATTCATATTAATTAAATTTTCATTTTTACTAAACTCTATATTGTTGGATATATCTAAGTTATTAATTAATATAACTATGTCGTCATTTGATACTGAAATACTTATATTATCACTCTTATCATCATTTAAAAGCCTAGTTTTATCATCAATACTAAAACTTACTTGTAATAAATTAATATCACCATTTTTATTAGTAGCCTTAATATACACTATATTTTTTTTAGCATATCCTTTTGGAACTACGACCATTAATGACTCTTGATTATCAATTTCATAATTATCATTAATTAGTAATATCTTATTTTTATTAGTATATATAAATACATCTTTTGAATTATAATCCTCAACTACATTTTCTATACTCATTACTGCTTTTCTAAATTGATCTTCTCCTACAGAATAATTTTCAGTTCTATTATAAACTTTATATCCTTGTATTAATATTCCGCTTATTAGCACTGATGCTAATAATAATATAGATAAAACAACCATTAATTCAACTAAAGTAAAACCTCTTCTTTTATCTTTCATTTTTCCTCCTTTTTATATTTTTCGATCTGTTAAGTTATATGAACATTGCTCTTCTCAACCTAAGGAAATACAATAAGTTTGCGAGACTAAATAAT
>NZ_JBCOAB010000045.1:0-26350 GCF_040227035.1 Clostridium sp. RTP31139st1_H3_RTP31139_211217 | reverse complement strand
TATTTAATTGTGAAACTTGCTGAATAACATTATTAACTCTTGGCATAAAAAACCTCCTAAATAGTAGTTATATTATAACCATATTTATAGAGGTTAATCAAATTTCAACAGTTTATTAAAACAAAGCCTATATTATTTATAAGAAAGGGAATGCCTACATTATTTGAATTAAGTATAATATTCTTTTTTATGGGATTTTTTGCTATGGCTCATATAGTAGCATTTACTGATATAAATAATTATTGCAACATAGAAAATAGTGGACTAGCATCAAGTATTGTAAATTCAGAAGAATTTATTGGAAGTTCAATTATAAGTTTAATTATTGGTTTTATTTTAGATTTAGGTTGGAATGGTAATATTATTGATGGAATAAGAGTTTATTCTAAGTCACAATACATTGGAAGCTTTTACATATTTATAATAATTTCTCTTATAGGTGTAGCTGTAACGTTTATAGGAAAAGAAAAGTAAAATTAAAAGGGATGTGCATAGTAAATGACACATCCCTTATATATTGAGAGGAAAATGAGATAGCTAAATATTAATTAGGGTTAAGAACGTATTCAGTATACGGAATAGCCAGATCTTTAGAACTTATGATGCTAATATTATAGGGTTTTTCTATTTTATTTAAAATAGATTTAGCTTCATCGGATATAGTACCTGTAGTTATTATTATTCCGTTATTTATATTATCACAAATCATTGCACCTAATAGTTTTTCAATTTCAAAGGCTGTTATGGAATCAGAAATTGAATATCTTTTACATTCAACATAAAATTTTTCACTATTTTTTTCACAAATTATATCCTTTCCACCATCTGGTCCTAAAGGAAGTACAACTATATTATTAAAGCCTATATTGGATAAATATTCACTACACCAAATTTCAAATTCATGAGGTGTAAGTCTATGAACTAAGTTATAAAGTAAGTCACTTTTTTTTAATTCTTTATAGGACTTATAATAAATAGTAATATTTTTAATTAGCTTACCTATTAAAGGAGAGAATAAAATTATTATAAAATAACTATATATTGTATTTAACTTCATTTATTAAACCCTCCTTAATAATATAATATTTATGATTTCTAATTGATTTTGTTAATTCATAACCATCAATAAGTTTAATTTCTATTCCACGATTTTGAGCGTTAAGGTTATTAGCAAATTCTATAGCATTACTTGAAAAAGTGCTATTAGTAATAATAATTCCTTTTTTACAATCATTAAGAACCATTCGAGCTAAAAAGCTTTGCACATCAGGCCTTCCAGTTGATTCCCATTTATCTTCATCTTTGGCAGTTTCACCTATTAGGTCATTTTGAATGCAACAAATAAGAATATCAGTATTATTTAGAGTACATTTAAAATTGGTTAAATCACTATTCCCACCAGGTAGAGCCACAATTTCTTTACATCCTAATATATCAAGATATATATTTATAATTTTAAGAAAAGTACTATAGTTGTTTCTTTGTATATCTTTTATTGATAACAATCCTAGCTCAATTTGTCTTTTGATTGCCTTATTATTTAAATTAATTGTTGCTTTTTCTATATAAGATATTAAGAATTTTAAAGCAAAAAAAGATAATACAATAAGTGGAATAAATCTAAAATATACCAAAAAAATCACCTCTTCTTAAGTATGAACAATTTTTTTACTTATATTCACATAAAAATAAATTTATTAATATTAAAAAATTTGTTTTATTGTAAACAATAGGGTATAATTATTATTAATAATTAATATATAAAATTGAAAAGTGTAGGAAAATGTTCTGATGGAGGTACGTATGGGGAAAGTAGTAAGATGCTCAATTATTATTTATGATGATTTTGATAATGTGTTAATTGCTGAAAGAGGAAAGAAGAATGAAAGAACATGGGGGATATTCGGTAAAGAGATTAAAGGTAAAGAAACTGACGAAAAGTGTATTAATAAAGCAATAGATAAAGATTTAAAATGTACAATTTTCGATTTAAAGCCATTTAAAGATTATACACTTGAAAATAATGATATATTAAGAGTCTTTACAGGAACAGTTAAAGAATATATTACTTGTCATAAAACTATAAGTAATACAAAATGGATAGCTAAAAACAAGTTAAATGATTATAATTTCAATGAAGAAGAACTTAAAATATTAAAAGACTTTTTTATGAATTAATTTAAGATAAAACCAAAGATGAGCTACAACGAAAAAAAGAGGGAAATAAATGCTTTATAGGGTAATAATAAAAAAAGAAACAGATAAATATTATATAGGTAAATCTTATGATAATAAAAAGTACAAAATATTAAAAAATGATAATATTAAAAATTTAAAAGTAGGCTTAGATTATCATATATATGCAAAGAAAGAAGAAAAGATGTTTGGTACAGTATTAATTCCTATTTCAGATGATGAAGCTGGAGTTGTTGATGTTCATAGGGAAAAATAATACATATTTGTGTTTAAGGACAAGAGGATATTTATCTTGTCCTTATTTTATGTTATAAAAAATAAAACTACTTTTATATAAATAAGAGTATAAAATAAATTTAAGCTTTAATAGGAGGGGACTTAAATAATGATAAAAAAATTTATTTCATATTATAAGCCATATAAAAAATTGTTTATATTGGATTTAATAGTAGCGACCATTGCAACCATATGTAGTTTGATATATCCGATGATGACAAGAGTATTAATAAATGAAACTATACCTAATAAAGAAATTAAAGTAATAGGTATATTTGCAATAATTTTAATGTTACTATATTTAATAAAGGCAGGCTGTTGTTATTTCATGCAGTATTTTGGGCATCTTGTAGGTGTAGGAATGCAGGCTGATATGAGAAGAGATATGTTTAATCATCTTGAAGAATTACCTAATTCTTATTTTGATAATAACAGAACTGGAGATTTAATGAGTAGAATGATTAATGACCTTATGGAAATATCAGAGTTAGCTCATCATGGACCAGAGGATTTGTTTATTTCTATAGTTATGTTTTTAGGGTCATTTATAATTTTATCAACAATTAACATACCACTTACAATATTAGTTTTTGCATTTGTTCCATTTATAGTTATATTTACTTTGAAGAAAAGAAAAAAGATGAATGATTGCTTTATGGAAACTAGAGTTCATACATCTAATATAAATTCAACTTTAGAAAACTCTATAGCAGGAATTAGAATTTCGAAAGCTTTTGTAGCACATGAATATGAAAAAGAAAAGTTTAATAAAGGTAATAATAAGTTTAGAGAAGTTAGAAAAAAAGCATATAAGGTAATGGCAGAGTATTTTGCAGGAGTTAATTTTGGCGTAGATATATTAGATTACGTTGTATTAATTGCAGGTGGGGTTTTTACATATTATGGTGTGATAAACTTAGGAGATTTTCTAGCATATATGCTTTACGTAAAATTATTTACTGATCCAATTAAGAAGTTAATTAATTTTGTTGAACAATATCAAAATGGTATGACTGGATTTAAAAGGTTTATGGAAATAATGAATGTGGAAAAAGAAAAAGAAAATCCAAATGCAGTTGAAATTAATAATGTAGAAGGAAATATAGAATTTGAAAATGTAAGTTTTAGCTATGAAAATGAAAGTGTGTTAAATGACATTAATTTATCAATAGAAAGTGGAAAGATGCTTGCATTAGTTGGTCCATCTGGTGGTGGAAAAACTACTTTTTGTAGTTTAATACCAAGATTTTATGATGTTGATAAAGGAGATATAAAAATTGATGGTAAAAGTATTTACGATATTAAACTTAATTCTTTAAGAAAAAATATTGGAATAGTACAACAAGATGTATTTTTATATACTGGGACTATAAAAGAAAATATTAAATATGGTAACCAAAATGCAACTGATGAGGAAGTAATTGAAGCTGCTAAAAAAGCCAATATACATGAATTCATCATGGAACTAAAGGATGGATATGATACATATATTGGAGAAAGAGGAGTTAAATTATCTGGCGGGCAAAAGCAAAGAATATCAATTGCAAGGGTATTTTTGAAGAATCCACCAATATTAATATTAGATGAAGCAACATCTGCTTTAGATAATGTAACAGAATATTTAATTCAAAAATCTTTAGAAGAGTTATGTAAAAATAGGACAACTATTGTTGTAGCTCATAGATTATCAACAATTAAAAATGCAGATGAAATAATAGTATTAACTGATAAAGGTATTGAAGAAAGAGGAAGTCATATTGAACTTATAAAAAAAGGTGGTATTTATGAAAATCTAAATAGATACTCAATGGCTAAATAGAGATTTATTTTATAGAATTATAATGAAAAAAGTAGGGCAAACTATCAGTAAGGATAAAATTATTGACTAATAATAATTATCGCTGTAAAATAAAACAAATAATATTAATATCCCCCTAAGGGGGAGTAGGAGGAAATAAAATGGTTAAGCATTTAAAAGAAAATGAATTCAATACAGAAGTAATTGATTTTGATGGAGTAAGTATAGTAGATTTCTGGGCTGAATGGTGTGGACCTTGTAAAATGATAGGACCTATCTTTGAAGAAGTTGCAGGAGAATTAACAAATGCTAAATTTACAAAAGTTAATGTTGATGAATGTCCAAATTTAGCTGGTAAATACAGAGTTGCAAGTATACCAACAATAATGGTATTTAAAAATGGAGCACCTGTTGATACTTTAGTTGGATTCATGCCAAAGAATCAATTAAAAGAAGCTGTTGAAAAACATCTTTAGAAGGTAGAGGTTACTATGGAAAGATATGATATAGCCATAGTAGGTAGTGGTCCAGCAGGATTATCTGCAGCTCTTAATGCAAAAATAAGAAATAAAAAGTTTATTATTTTTGGTAATAAGGAATTAAGTCATAAATTAAGTAAAGCTCCTAAGATTAGTAATTACTTAGGTTTTTATGGAGTAAATGGAGCTGATGTTAAAGATAAATTTCTTGAGCATATAGATAAGATGGGCATTGAAATTACAGAAGAAAGAGTTAATAACATATATGCCATGGGTGATTACTTTGCCTTAATGGTAAATGAGAAAATGTATGAAGCTACAACTGTAATTTTAGCTACTGGAATGGAATATACAAAACCAATAAAAGGTGAAGAGGAATTAATAGGTAAAGGTGTAGGTTATTGTGCTACATGTGATGCGCCTCTTTATAAAGGAAAAACTGTAACAATAATAGGATATAATAAAGAAGCAGAAGAAGAAGCCAATTATGTTAGTGAGCTTGCTGGAAAAGTTTATTATATTCCAATGTATAAAGGTGAAACTAGTTTAAATGAAAATATAGAAGTAGTTGCTAAAAAACCATTAGAAATAGTTGGAGAAGCAAAGGTTTCTTCAGTTAAATTGGAAGATGGTGAATTAGAAACAGATGGAGTATTTATATTAAAAGATAGTATATCACCTGGACAGTTAGTACCGGGACTAGAAATAGTAGATGGACATATTCATGTTGATAGAGAAATGAAATGCAATATTCCAGGATGTTTTGCAGCAGGAGATTGTGTAGGAAAACCATATCAATATATTAAATCTGCTGGAGAAGGTAATATAGCATCATTAAGTGCAGTTAAATATATCGATACTTTAAAAATGAAATAAATGTAATAAGGCATATAAATAATTTGTATTTATATGCCTTTTTCTTATGTCAAGTCTTGATTTAAAAATAAATACAAGTTATCATTAATGAGCACTAAGGATGAATAGTAAAGGATAGGTGAAGTATGTTGTTAGTAGTTGGTGGAATGATAGGCTTAGGAAAAAGTTCAGTAGCAAAAATTCTAGGAGAGCATTTTCAATCAGATGTTTTTTATGAATCTGTTGATGATAATCCACTTTTGCCATTATTTTATAGTGAGTCTGAAGAAGAGATACAAAGAAAAAGATATCCTTTCTTATTACAATTATATTTTTTAAATACTAGATTCAAAAGTATAAAAGAAGCGTTAGTTAATGACAATAATGTATTAGATAGATCTATATATGAAGATTGGTATTTTGCTAAGAAGAATATGGAGCTTGGAAGAATATCACAATTAGAAATGGACATATATGAAAATTTATTAAATAATATGATGGAAGAACTAGAATCACTTCCAAAGAAGGCACCAGATATAATGATTTATCTAAAAGGTTCTTTTGAAACTGTTATGAATAGAATCAAATTAAGAGGAAGAGATTTCGAAGTTGATGATAGTTTAAAAGAATATTATCATTTCTTATGGAAAGACTATGATAATTGGGTAAAAAATCATTATAAAGCATCTGAAGTATTAGTAATTGATATGAATGTCATGGATGTTGTAAATAATGAAGATGATAAAATTAAGTTAATACAAATGGTAGAAGAAAAATTAAAACAAGTAAGAAAATAATTAAGTAAGGAAATTTATATTCTGATATAAATTTCCTTATTTTTTTATTTTATAATGGAGTTTAAAATAATTAGTAAAAAAGAGTGAATAAAATCACTCTTTTTGCTATCTAAATGAATTAAATGAAGCATCAGATGGCATTCTCCAGTCGCCACGAGGACTTAAAGAAATTGAACCAACTTTAGGACCATCAGGTAATGCACTTCTCTTAAATTGTTGAGTAAAGAATCTATAAATAAATTTATCAAGCCATTTATTTATTTCTTCTTCAGAGTAATCATCTTTAAATGCTGCCTTAGCAAGAAGTTCAATTCTTTCTTTTGAAGAACCATGTTTAATAAAGTGATATAAGAAGAAGTCGTGAAGTTCATATGGACCAACGATATCTTCTGTTTTTTGAACAATATCCCCCTTTTCACTTTTTGGTAAAAGTTCAGGACTAACAGGAGTATCTAAAATATCTAATAAAGTATGAGAAACTTCTTCTGTAGATTCTTTTTCTGCTACATATTTAACTAAGTATCTAACTAGCGTTTTTGGAATTGAAGGATTAACAGCATACATACTCATATGATCGCCATTATAAGTACACCATCCAAGTGCAAGTTCAGAAAGATCGCCAGTTCCTATTAGTAAGCCACCTTCTTTGTTAGCTAAATCCATTAATATTTGAGTTCTTTCTCTTGCTTGAACATTTTCATAAGTTACATCATGTATATCTTTATCATGACCAATATCCTTAAAATGTTGAAGGGAAGCTTCAACGATATTTATTTCTCTTAAATCGGTACCTAATTCTCTACAAAGTGTTAAAGCATTATTATATGTTCTATCAGTAGTACCAAATCCAGGCATAGTAATAGTTATAATATTTTTATTATCGATTCCAAGTAATTTAAATGTTTTTACTATGACTAGTAAAGCTAAAGTTGAATCAAGTCCACCAGAAATTCCTATTACTGCTTTTTTTAGATTAGTATGTTCTAAACGTTTTGCAAGTGCTGATGATTGAATATTGAATATTTCTTTACATCTTTCTTCTCTTTCATGTTCATTAGATGGAACAAATGGATGTTTATCTACATATCTATCAAAATCTTTAATTTCTGTGCTTTTAAAATTGAAGTTAATGTTTTTAGCTTTAAAAGGTACAATTTTAGAAGCATCTCTATAACTTAAGTTTTTTAATCTTTCAGCATTTAGCTTAAATACATCTATACAAGAAGTTATAACTTCATTTTCTCTTTGAAATCTATTATTTTCTTTTAATATAGAACCATTTTCACTTATTATTAAGTGACCACTAAATAATAAATCAGTTGTAGATTCATGTACACCAGCTGAAGAGTAAATATAAGATGACATACATCTAGCACTTTGATTAGAAATTAATAAAAGTCTATAATCTTTTTTACTTACTAATTCATTTGATGCAGAAAGATTACCTATAATATTAGCACCTAGAAGTGAAAGATAAGAGCTTGGAGGTATTGTTACCCAAAGATCTTCACAAATTTCTATACCAAACTTATAATCTCCAGCAGTAAATAGCAAGTTTGTACCTAGTGGTATATTATCTTGGAAAGGTAAATCTACAGTTTCATCAACTAACATAGCAGCAGATGTAAACCATCTTTTTTCATAAAATTCGCTATAGTTTGGAATATATGATTTAGGAACTATTCCAAGAATCTTTCCTTCAAAAATAATAAATGCTGCATTATAAAGAACGTTGTTATGCACAAGAGGACATCCAACAGCAATTAATATATCTTTATTAATACTATTTTCGCAAACTAATTTAATTCCTTCTATAGATTTATTTATTAATGTAGAAGTTAAAAATAAATCAGCACAGGTATAAGAAGTAATAGATAGTTCGGGAAAAACTAAAAATTTAACATCTTTATTATAAGCATCATTAATACATGAGCATATATTTTCAACATTAAAAATAACATCTGCAACTTTAGTTTTAGGACATGCAGATCCTACTTTTATAAAATCCATAATATCATCTCCAATACGTTATATAATTTTAGTATTGTATTAGTTCTCTAATAAAATACATATAAATAAATAATAAAAGGAAAACCTTAGAAAATCAAATTATTTAAAAAATAGATAAATCTAAACGTTTTAAGAGATAATAAATACCTTATAAAACAATAAAAAATAACTTGCGAAAAGATTTAAACTATATTATAATGAGTTTGTAGTTAAGATTTAACTATTTGGAAGAATTAATACAAAAGAAGAATAATATAGTATATAATTAAATTATAATGAATGGTTTAGTAATAAATCAGGAAAGGGGGAAAAATAATGGTTGAGGTAATTAGTTGGATACTTGTTGCAGTTTTTTTAATTGCTATTGATGTTATTACTAGTAGTTTCATATTTATGTGGTTTTCTTTAGGAGCTATAGTTGCAATAATACTTTCTTTATTTGAAGTTACTGTTGTATGGCAAATAATAGCCTTTTTAATTGTTGGAGTTGCAACTGTTTCTATTGGTTATCCTTGGGCAAAAAAGAAATTCAAGGCTGATGTTAATCATGTACCAACGATGGAACAAACCTATATAGGTAGAACAATGATTGCAGAAGAGGATATGGGGAAGAACTCAAAGATAAAGGTAAGTGGTATTTATTGGACTGCTTATAATAAGGGAAGAGTAATAAAAAAAGGTGAAGAATATAAAATTACAGGTATTGAAGGAAATAAGTTAATTGTAAGTTCGAAGGAGGATTAAAATGTCAGGATTAATATTTTTAGTAGCATTATTAGTGATTATTTTATTAGTGCTATTATCATCAATTAAAGTTGTAAATACAGGGTACTTATATGTAGTAGAAAGACTAGGACAATTCCATAAAATTTTAGAACCAGGGTGGCACTTTGTAATTCCAGGTGTAGACTTTGTAAGAAAAAAAGTATCAACTAAGCAACAAATTTTAGATGTACCACCACAATCAGTTATTACTAAAGATAACGTTAAAATTTCTGTTGATAATGTTATTTTCTATAAGATGCTTAATGCAAAAGATGCAGTATATAATATTGAAGATTATAAAGCAGGTATAGTTTATTCAGCTACAACAAACATAAGAAATATACTAGGTAATATGACATTAGATGAAGTTCTTGCAGGAAGAGATAGTATAAATCAACAATTACTTGGTATTATTGATGAGGTTACTGATGCTTATGGTATAAAGGTACTATCAGTTGAAATTAAGAACATAATTCCACCAGCTGAAATACAACAAGCTATGGAAAAGCAAATGAAAGCTGAAAGAGATAAGAGAGCTACTATATTAGTGGCTGAAGGTCAAAGACAATCTCAAATAGAAAAAGCTGAAGGTGAAAAGAGAGCTAAAATTCTTGAAGCTGAAGCAGAAAAGGAAGCTAATATTAGAAGAGCTGAAGGTTTAAAAGAATCTCAACTTTTAGAAGCAGAAGGTAAGGCTAAGGCTATAGAACAAATAGCTATAGCTGAAGCAGAAGCTATTAGAAAAGTAAATGAGGCTATTATTGAATCAGGAACTAATGAAACAGTTATAGCACTTAAACAAGTTGAAGCACTTAAAGAAATGGCTAAAAATCCAGCTAATAAGCTTATATTACCAAATGAAACTTTATCATCACTTGGTAGCATAGCAGCTATTGGAGAAATGCTTAAGAAAGATAATTAATATAAAAAAGCATCGTATGAATTTATACGATGCTTTTTTATTATATATAATTAAAAGTGCTTATGAAAAATACTAAAATAAATATTAAAAGGAGTTCGTTTATATGTTAGCTCTATTTAAATTAGTTATTTTATAAATTAATTATCAATTAAGGTATACAAGCTATTATCTTGAGGTAGTATATTTTCTAATGAAGTATTGGTATATATATGCAATTCATGTAATGCTCTTGTACAAGCAGTATAGAATAAATGCTTATCTTCAATTGATA
Source organism: Clostridium sp. RTP31139st1_H3_RTP31139_211217 (assembly GCF_040227035.1). Classification (NCBI taxonomy): domain Bacteria; kingdom Bacillati; phylum Bacillota; class Clostridia; order Eubacteriales; family Clostridiaceae; genus Clostridium; species Clostridium sp. RTP31139st1_H3_RTP31139_211217. The sequence continues at coordinate 15,981 of NZ_JBCOAB010000045.1, read as the reverse complement.
GATAACTTTCACCATCAGCTAAAATAACTCCATCAAATTCTAATCCTTTTGCAATATATGAAGATATTACATTAATACCAATCTTAAATTCACATTTATCACTAATTATTAAGTTTATATCATCATTTAGTTCTTTTAAAGAAGAATAAAGTTTTTTACTATTTTCTTTATTTTTACAAATAATAGCTATAGATTTATAACCTTTATCTTTCATTTCATTTATCTTAGTAGAAATCCTTTCTTCTAAATTATTATTAACAATATGAATAGTTGGATTATCACCAATTCTATCAACAGCTTCTATAGGTTCGTGGGTTTCTAAAATATCCTTAGTAAAGTTAGTTATATTACCTGTTGAACGATAGCTTTTAGTTAAAACTACTGTTTTAACATCATTAAATACATTAGTTATACTATTTCTACTTTTTACATTAGAATGTTTATCAATTCTTTGATTTAAATCACCCATAATTGTTAGTGAAGCATTTGGGAAAGATCTTTTAACTATTTCGTAGAATAATGGACTATAGTCTTGAGCTTCATCCACTAAAACATGTTTCATATTTCCGTAACTTCTGAAACCTTCTAATGAAGATCTTATATAAATTATAGGAGTAATATCTTCAAACTTTACTTCGTTATTGTTTAAATAATTTAAAGTTAAATCTTTTGTATTGTTTAAATCAATATCTGTATACTTTTCAATATTACTCCAAAGAGATTTATAAATAGCAACACTATCAAGTGTTTTAATCATAGCATCAACTTGTAAGTCAACTTGTGCTTTACAAAAATCATAGAATGTTTTTTTATCTTCAACATAATCAAAATGAGAATTATCTTTTGAAGATAAATATTTATTTTCTACTTGAGAGAATAAACTTTGTTTAACAACATCAATTCTGTTCAAGAAAGGAATATCCTTAAATCTTTCAAATATAGTTTTTTCTACTGATTTTTTGCTAACTATTTGTACACCTTCAATTGTAATAGGAGTTACATTAGTAATAAGTCTTGGAATATCTAATATAAATTTATTTAAAGTATTCATAAAATCTAAAGTATTTTTATATTCCATAGATTTAGTTCTTAATTTGAATGTTTTTAAATCAGTATGATTAGAGTAAATATAATCTAAATGATCATTTTTGCTTTCATATAAATAATTTGATGGTAAGAATCTCTTTGAAAAAATTTCAAATGTAGTTTGACGTATATTACTTTCACCAAGCTCAGGTAATACATCAGAAATATACTCTGCAAAAACTTCATTTGGACTGAAGATTAAAATATTATCAGCGCTAAGATTTTTTCTATGCTTGTATAATAGGTAAGCAGATCTATGTAATGCTATAGATGTTTTACCAGAACCAGCAGCACCTTGAATGAATAGTATTTTGCTATCATCACTTCTTATAATATCATTTTGTTCTTTTTGAATAGAAGCAACTATGTTTTTCATCTTATCAGTAGCATTTCCGCTTAACATTGATGTTAAAGCCTCATCACATAAACTTTCATTTGAGTTATGCATAAAGACTATTTCACCATTTCTAATGTTATATTGTCTAGTGAATTCTATATGACCTTCTATTCTTCTAACTGGAGCATCATAATATGCAGGACCAACTTCAAAGTCATAAAACATATTAGCAACAGGAGAACGCCAGTCGAATACAAAAATATCAAAATTATCTTCATCTTCTACAGTTGATAGACCTATATAAAAACTTTCTGATTCTTCGCCGTCTTCCTTAAAATCAATTCTAGCAAAATAAGGATTAGAAAGTTGCTTTTCTAAAGTTCTAATTCTTGATATTTTCTTAGCGTGCAATTGTTCATTTAATGCAACCTGTCCACAGTTTTCATTTATTTCAATTTCATCTAATTCATTTCTATTATCCCATAAAAATTTTCTATGCTTTATTATTTCTTTATCTTGTTCTTCACTTGAAACACCATAGCTAGTAAGTAAATCAGTAATTTTTCCTATTGTTTTATTTAAGTATTTATTTTCATCTTGTAGTTCTTTTCCGATAATCATTTAATCTCTCCTTAAAATAATGGTCATTAAATTTTAATAGTTTCTAATAGTGTATGTCAAGTAATGAATATAAATTAATACTTGAATAAAATGAAATTTTAAGGAAAAAATATTAATGACCTTTTAGGTTACGTAGGATTGTGTCGCAAGAAGTATCTTGTGGCACTTTTTTTATTCTTTTATTATTTCTGAACAGATTTTTGAGCTTTTTAATACCATAGATGTTCCATTACCAGGATGTATTGAAGCACCTGTAAAGTATAAATTTTTAATCTTTGGTAATGTACATTGAGGCCTAAATACTAAACTTTGATTTAAATTATGGCTTATTCCAAATGCAGATCCTGCATAGGTATTAAATATATTTTTTAAATCAATAGGAGTTAAATGATGTTTAAACAATATATGAGATTGTAGATCTTCTAATCCTGGAATTTTTGAAACAATACTCAACAAGTTATTGCTTAATTTACTGATGGTATCACTATTCCAATAAATATTTTTATAAAGTAAATTTGGAACTCTCACCATAATATTTATTGTTTCACATCCTAAAGGACAAAGTGAATTATCTATAGAACTAGGACAATAAATATAGAGTGACGGATTAGATGAGAGCTTTCCTTTAAAAGGAGCCTCTATGTTTTTTCTGAAATCCTTATTAATAAATATATTATGTACATTAAGTAAAGGATACTTTTTATCTAAAGCTAAATAAATAATAAAAGTAGAGCAGGAGTGTTCAAGATTATTAATGTTTTTTGATATCTGAGTGATAGATTTATCTTTTAGTAAATTATTAATTGCATAAGAATAATCACTTGAACAAACTACTAAGTCACTATGTATGTTTTTATTTTTTATTTTAATCCCTATAGCGGTATTATTTTTTAATAATATCTCATCTACTGGAGAAGAAAGATGAATTTTACCACCAAGATCTAAAATTAATTTTCTTAATGATTGAATATAGGAATACATTCCACCTTTTATATAATAAAGTCCTTGATATTGAGTTGCCGAAGGAATTAAATTATAAATACTAGGGGAACTAAAGGGAGATACTCCTACATACATAGATTGAAACAAAATATAATTTATTAATTTTTCAGATGATATAAACTTTTTACAGTCTTTATAGCAAGAGTTTAAAGTATGTAATTTATAAACTTTACTTAAAGTTAATGGATTAAAAAAGTTATTAGTATTTATAAATGATGTATTTAAAAAATATTTTTCAGCTAATAAATATTTTTTATAATTGGTTGATAAAAAGTTAAAGTAAGAATACATATCATTTAAATCATTATTTGTTATATTATTTATAGTTTTACAAAGAGATGGTAAGTCTGTTTGAAAAGTATAATTTGTATTATCATAATAAAAAACTTTATAAAGATTGTTAAGAGGAATAAAAGAAAAATAATCTTTATAATTTTTATTACAATAAGAAAAAATTTCAGTATAATCATTAGGAATCATTAGCAAGGAAGCAGTTAAATCAAATTTAAAATCAGCAAATTTAACTTGACTAATTTTGCCACCAAGCGATTTGTTTTTTTCGTATAAATCAACATTAAAACCATCCTTTAATAACCTAGCAGCTATAGATAAACCACCTATACCACCACCAATAACAATTGCTTTTTTCATTTAAATCACATCCTTGAATTAAGGCTTAACCTCCTAATGTAATGTCTTGAGTTGAATACCATTCTAGTGCATCGTATATATGTTGAGGTTTAAAATCAGGCCAATAATCATCAACTACATAAAAATCAGAATAAACTGATTGTATAGGTAAAAAACCACTTAATCTTCTTCTTCCACCCCATCGAATAATTAAATCGATTCTAGAAATATCTTTTGAGTGTAATACTAAATCTAAATTATTTCTTTTTGTATGTGTTTGTCTAGATAAGTTTAAATCCCATTCCCAACCATAATTAACTAAAAAGTTTACCTTTATTCCACCTTTTCCAAAAGTCCTTCTTGTTGTAAAAGGTAACAATTCAGGGGGGAAGCAAGGAGATTCGATGTTTCCAATAACTAGTAATTCTGCGTTTTCATTAGATAGTAACTTTACAGCATCTATACAAGCTTTTATAAATGCATCCTTTTGAACAGTAGGTCTTTTAGTATTATCAGTAGTAAATCCATAGTAAGTTATTTCTTTTATACCTAGATTTTCACATAGTTTAAATAGTACAAGTCCAGGATTAATACCTATGTTATAACCCTTTTCCTTTGAAAGACCATTATTTTCAGCCCAACGTCTATTGCCATCAGGAATAATGCCAATATGTTTAGGAAGTCTCATAAAATCACTCCTTCTATTATATTTATAAATTTATGCTATATAGTATTGCTAATTTTAATAATGTTAATACAGTAAAAGTTTATTTTTGGATATAAAATTGATAAATAGCAAATAAAACGAATTAAAAATAGTAAAATTTGATTAAAATTCGGATATATGACGAAAAATATGTTAAATGATATCTGGTAATGTTGACAAATATAAATCGAATTGGTAATATTTAATTAACACGAAGAATATAAATAAAAAATATAATAATGTTCGTGTTTTGAAAAATATGTATGTGGAGGTATAGAATGTTAGGGTTTAAATGCATTTTTGTAGAAAAAAAAGATGGCTTTAATGTTGAAGCTAAGAGCCTTATGGAAGATTTCAAAAGTAATTTAAGAATAGAAAATCTTCAAGCTGTAAGAGTAGCAAATAAGTATATATTAGGTGAAATGAAAGAGGAATACTATCAAAAATCTTTATATACAATATTTGCTGAAAAGACAGTAGATAATTTATATGAAGAAAATCTTCCTATAAGTGATGATGAAATAGCATTTGCTGTAGAATTTTTACCAGGACAATATGATCAAAGAGCTGACTCAGCATCTGAATGTATTGGATTATTAGGAGCTGAGGAAAGAGTTGAAGTAAAATCAGCTAAGGTTATAGTTTTGAAAGGAAAATTAACTAAAGAAGATATAGAAAAAATTAAGAGTTACTATATAAATCCTGTAGATTCTAGAGAAGTAGCAATAGATAATATTGAACTTTCTTCAAAATTAGCAGAGCCTAACGATGTAGAAATACTTCATAATTTTATTAATAAAGATAGAAAAGAAATAGAAGACTTCCATAAAGAATTAGGACTAGCAATGAGTGTGGATGACTTATTGATGATAAGAGATTATTTTAAAAGTGAAGAAAGAACACCAACTATTACTGAAATAAGGGTAATTGATACTTATTGGTCAGATCACTGCAGACATACAACATTCAGTACTGCAATTGAAGATGTAACTTTTGAAATAGGTGAATTAAACAATGCAGCACAAAAATCATATGAAGCATATTTAAAATCAAGAGATTTCGTTTATGGAGAAACTGATAGAGACGAAACGTTAATGGATATAGCAGTTATTACTATGAAAGAAATGAGAAAAAGAGGTATGCTAGACGACCTAGATGTTTCTGAAGAAATAAATGCTTGTTCAATAAAAGTTAACATAGAAACAGATAAGGGTAATGAAGAATACTTAGTGATGTTTAAAAATGAAACACACAATCACCCAACTGAAATTGAACCTTTTGGTGGAGCAGCAACTTGTTTAGGAGGGGCTATAAGGGACCCACTATCAGGTAGAACATACGTATATCAAGCAATGAGAGTTACTGGTGCAGCAGATCCAACAGTACCAGTAGAGAATACTATAAAAGGTAAATTACCACAAAGAACAATTACTTTAGGAGCGGCTCATGGCTATAGCTCATATGGTAACCAAATTGGGTTAGCAACTGGACAAGTTTCAGAAGTATATCATCCAAACTATGTTGCTAAAAGAATGGAAGTTGGTGCTGTTATAGCAGCAGCACCAAAAGAAAATGTAATAAGAGAAGAACCACAATCTGGTGATATAGTAATTCTTCTTGGAGGAAGAACTGGAAGAGATGGTGTTGGGGGAGCAACAGGTTCATCGAAGGAACATACTGAAGATTCAATAAATGAATGTGGAGCAGAAGTTCAAAAAGGTAATGCACCAACAGAAAGAAAAATTCAAAGATTATTTAGAAATGCTGAAATAGCTCAAATGATTAAAAGATGTAATGACTTTGGAGCTGGGGGAGTTTCAGTAGCAATTGGGGAATTAACCAGAGGGTTAGATATCAATTTAGATAAAGTTCCTAAAAAATATGAAGGTTTAGATGGAACTGAAATTGCAATTTCTGAATCACAAGAAAGAATGGCTGTAGTAGTTAATAAGGAAAATGTAGATAGATTTATAGAGTTAGCTAAAGTAGAAAACTTAGAAGCGGTTGTTGTTGCAGAAGTTACAGATACTGAAAGATTAAGAATGTATTGGAGAGGTAAAGAAATAGTTAACTTAAAGAGAAGCTTCTTAGATACAAATGGGGCAAGACAAGTAACTAATGTAGAAGTTAAGTTACCAGGAGAATATCCTTTAACAGTTGGGGATGTAAATGTTAAAGAAGAGTGGTTAAATAACTTAACAAAGTTAAATGTTGCTTCACAAAAAGGATTAGTTGAAAGATTTGACTCTACTATTGGTGGAGGAACAGTTCTTATGCCATATGGTGGTAGGGATGCAAATACAGAACAAGAAGCAATGGTTGCTAAGATTCCAGTATTAAATGGAGTAAGTGAAGAGGCTACAATAATGAGTTATGGATTAAATCCAGATTTAGGAGTATGGAGTCCATATCATATGGCATACTACTCAATAATAGAAGCAGTTACAAAGCTTGCAGCTGTAGGTGGAGATTACAGAAAAGCAAGATTGACTCTTCAAGAGTATTTTGAAAAATTAGGAAAGAGTCCAGAAAGATGGGGTAAACCATTTGCAGCACTACTTGGTGCATACCAAGCACAAATAGATTTAGGAATACCTGCAATTGGTGGTAAAGACTCAATGTCTGGAAGTTTTGGAGATGTAGATGTACCTCCAACATTAGTAGCTTTTGCTGTTGGAGTAGAAAAGGCAAAGAATATAATTAGTGCAGAATTTAAAGAAGTTGGTTCAAAATTAGTATTCTTAATGGCAGAAAGAAATGAAGATTACACATTAAAGGTAGAAGGATATAAAAAGAATTTAGAGAAGTTACATGAGCTTATTTTAGAAGGTAAAGTAATATCAGCTTCAAGCGTTAAGTTTGGTGGAGCTTCTGAAACACTTTCAAAGATGGCTTTCGGAAATAAAATTGGGGTTAAATTCTCTAATCTAACTAAAGAGGAGTTATTCGGATTAAACTATGGAAGTTTAGTTTTAGAAGTAAAATCTGATGTAAATGTAGATGAAGAATTTAAAGGATGCGCTTACAAGGCAATAGGATGCACAATTAAAGATGAATTAATAGTTTCACAAGAATATGATTTGAATTTAAAATTAAATATTTTAGAAGAAACTTATGAAAAGAAATTATCAAAGGTATTTAAAATTAAAACTACTGATAAAAATGAATCAGTTAAGGAAGTCTTATACAATGAATCAAATGTTAAATCACCTATTATAAAGGTTGCTAAACCAAAGGTAATAATTCCAGTATTCCCAGGAACAAACTGCGAATATGATTGTGAAAGAGCATTTAGAAATGCTGGAGCAAAAACAGAAACTTTAGTATTTAGAAATTACTCTAAAGAAGCTTTTGCAGAGTCAATTGAAAACTTAGAAAAGCAAATTAGAGAAAGTCAAATAATAATGTTACCTGGTGGATTCTCGGCTGGAGACGAACCAGATGGCTCAGGTAAATTCATATCAACAGTATTTAGAAACGAAAGAATTAAAGATGCAGTTATGGATTTATTAAAGAATAGAGATGGATTAATGTTAGGTATTTGTAACGGCTTCCAAGCATTAATTAAGTTAGGATTAGTACCTTATGGTGAAATAGTTGATATTGAAGAATATATGGCAACATTAACTTATAACGAAATTAATAGGCATATGAGTTCAATAATTAAGACTAAGGTTGTTTCTAAGAAATCACCGTGGTTTAGTGGAGTAGAATTAGGAGACATCCACAATGTTGCAATTTCTCATGGAGAGGGTAGATTTGTTGCTCCAGAAAAACTATTAAAACAATTAGTTGAAAATGGACAAGTAGCAACTCAATATGTTGATAATAAAGGAAATATAGCATTAGACATGCCATTTAATCCAAATGGGTCAATGCTTGGAATAGAAGGTATAACAAGTCCAGATGGTAGAGTTTTAGGGAAAATGGGACACTCTGAAAGAATTGGAGAAAACCTATATAAAAACGTACCAGGAAACTTTGATCAAAAGATTTTCGAATCAGGAGTTAAGTATTTTAAATAAAATTTAAAATAGTTAAGAGTTAAGAATTAATAGTTAAAAGTTAAAGAATAAAGTCAGCGTAATTGATTTTAGAAACTTATTAAGGAGTTTCTACCTAAACTACTAACTATTAACTAAAAACTACTAACTACAAAAAGGTGGTTTTAAAAATGAAGGTAGCAATATTTTTTGGATCTAAATCTGATACAGAAATAATGAGAGGAGCAGCTAACTGCTTAAAAGAATTCGGAATTGAGTATAAAGCATTTGTTTTATCAGCTCACAGAGTTCCAGAAAAGTTAGAAGAAACTTTAAGAGAATGTGAAGCACAAGGATGTGAAGTTGTAATAGCAGGTGCAGGACTTGCAGCACACTTACCTGGAGTAATAGCTTCTCAAACAACAATGCCAGTTATAGGAGTTCCTTGTAAAGGAGCTATTGAAGGATTAGATGCATTATTTTCAATAGTGCAAATGCCAAAATCTATTCCTGTTGCAACAGTTGGAATAAATAATGCTTACAATGCTGGAATGCTTGCAGTTCAAATGTTAGCTGTTGGAGATAAAGAATTAAAAGCTAAATTAGTTGAATATAGAAAAGAAATGAAAGAAAAGTTTATAGCTGAAAATGGTGAAGGAGTGGATTTATAATGGAAAAATTAGAAATGATGTACGAAGGTAAGGCAAAGAAAATATATGCTACAGATAAGGCTGATGAAGTTGTAGTATATTACAAAGATGATGCAACGGCTTTTAATGGCGAAAAGAAAGGTCAAATCGAAGATAAAGGTGTTTTAAACAATGCAATTACGTCAATGTTATTTGAAATGTTAAATAACAAGGGAATTCCAACTCACTTTATTGAAAAGCTAAATGATAGAGAACAATTATGTAAAAAGGTTGAAATAGTACCACTAGAAGTGATTGTAAGAAATGTTGCAGCTGGTTCAATGGCTAAGAGATTAGGATTAGAAGAAGGAACAGAACTTAAAACAACAGTATTTGAATTATCATACAAGGATGATTCACTAGGAGATCCATTAATAAATGATTACCATGCAGTTGCTATAGGAGCAACAACTTTTGAAGAATTAGAAAAGATTTATTCTTTAACAGCAAAAATAAATGATATTTTAAAGGATATGTTCTTAAAATCTAACATAAGATTAATAGATTTTAAATTAGAGTTTGGTAGATATAACGGAGATATAGTTTTAGCAGATGAAATTTCACCAGATACTTGCAGATTCTGGGATGCAACTACTGGAGAAAAGTTAGATAAAGACAGATTCAGAAGAGATCTTGGAAATGTTAAAGATGCATATGTTGAAATCTTAAAGAGAATACAAGAATAGTTTAGATAGTTTCAAGTTTCAAGTTACAAGTGGTAAGTTGAGGAATAAAGTTGATTCAAATCAGTTTTAGGAAAAATAAACTTTAAGAAACTACGATAGCAGTTTCTACCTAAACTACTAACTCAGAACTAATAACTATTAACTCAAAACTATTAACTAATTAACGGGGGTAGGAGTATGAATCTAAAGTTGGACAATATTATAATGGATCCAAGTAATGATAAATTTAAAGATGAATGTGGAGTATTTGGTATTTATTCTAATAATCCATTAGATGTTGCTTCAGTAACATATTACGGTCTATATGCACTTCAACATAGAGGGCAAGAAAGTGCGGGTATAGCTGTTGCAAATGGTGAAGATATAAATATTAAAAAAGGAATGGGGCTTATAACAGAAGCATTTTCTCAAGAAGATATAGATAGTTTAAAGGGATTTGCTGCTATTGGACATGTTAGATATTCAACAAGTGGTGATACTAGAATAGAAAATGCACAGCCATTATTAAGCCAAACAAAGCTAGGACCAATAGCTATGGCTCATAATGGAACTTTAGTTAATGCAGATGTTATTAGAGAGTTATTAGAAGATGGAGGACATATATTCCATACATCAATTGACTCAGAAGTAATTGCTAATTTAATTGCAAGAGGCGCTAAAAAAGGTGTTGAAAGAGCTGTATTAGATGCTATTCAAGCTGTTAGAGGATCATTTGCAATGGTTATATTAACTGAAAATAAGCTTATTGGTGTAAGAGATCCACATGGAATAAGACCTCTTAGTTTAGGAAAAATTGAAGAAGGCTATGTATTAACTTCAGAAAGTTGTGCTTTAGATGCAATTGGTGCAGAGTTAGTTAGAGATATTGAGCCAGGTGAAATTGTTGTAATTGATGAAAATGGAATAAATTCATATAGATATTCTGAAAATACTCAATGTCAAACTTGTGCTTTTGAGTATATATATTTTGCTAGACCAGATTCTATAATAGATGGATTAGATGTTCATGAATCAAGAGTTAGAGCTGGAGAACAATTATATAAAGAATTCCCAATAGATGCAGATGTAGTTGTTGCAGTTCCAGATTCAGGTATACCAGCGGCAATAGGATATGCTAAAGCATCAGGAGTACCTTATGATACTGGATTTGTAAAGAATAGATATGTAGGAAGAACATTTATTACACCATCTCAAGAGGTAAGAGAAAGAGCTGTAGCGGTTAAGTTAAATCCTTTAAAGGTAAATATTAAAGATAAGAGAGTTATTCTTATAGATGATTCTATAGTAAGAGGAACGACTTCAAAGCATTTAGTAGAATCATTAAGAAGAGCAGGAGCTAAAGAAGTTCACTTCTTAGTAGCATCTCCAGTTGTTCAATATCCATGTTACTTTGGAATTGATACTCCTTACAGAAAAGAGCTTATAGGAGCTAATCATTCTATAGAAGAAATGAGAGAAATAATTGGCTGCGATTCTTTAGGATATTTATCAATGGATGGTATGTACAAGTGCTTTAATGCAAATCAAGGATATTGTGTAGGATGTTTCAATGGAATATATCCAGTTGCGACACCAATAGAAACTGAAAGGTAGGTAATTTAAATGATAACTTATAAAGAGGCTGGGGTTAATATAGAAGAAGGTTATAAGTCAGTAAAGCTTATAAAAGAATATGCACAAAGAACAATGAGTGAATATGTTTTAAATGGTCTTGGAAGTTTTGCTGGAATGGTTGAATTACCAGAAGGATATAAAAAGCCAGTTTTAGTTTCGGGTACAGATGGTGTTGGAACTAAGCTTGAATTAGCATTTAAAACTAAGAAGTACGATACAGTTGGAATTGACTGTGTAGCTATGTGCGTAAATGATATTTTATGTCATGGAGCAAAACCATTATTTTTCTTAGATTATATAGCTTGTGGAAAGCTTGAAGCAGAAGTAGCTGCTGATTTAGTTAAAGGTGTTTCTGATGGATGCGTTATGTCAGAGTGTGCTTTAGTTGGTGGAGAAACTGCTGAAATGCCAGGTTTTTATAAAGAAGGAGAATATGATATTGCAGGATTTGCAGTAGGTATTGTAGATAAAGATAAAATAATAAATGGAAAAAATATTAAACCAGGAGATAAGCTAATTGGTATTGCTTCTTCAGGAGTACATTCAAATGGCTTCTCTTTAGTTAGAAAATTATATACAGATTTAAATGAAGAATTTAATGGAGAAGAGGTTTGGAAAACATTAATTACTCCAACTAAGATATATGTTAAACCAATATTAAACTTAATAGAAAAGTTTGAGATTAAAGGTATGTCTCACATAACAGGTGGAGGATTTATTGAAAATGTTCCAAGAATGTTTAACGGTTCTGAATTAACTGCAGAAATAAGAAAAGATAGTTATCCATTACCTGCAATATTCGAAGATATGATTAATAAAGGTGTAAGCAGAGATCATATGTATAATACATTTAACATGGGAATTGGTTTTGTATTATGTGTTGATGAAAAAGATGTTGATGCTGTTATTAAAGAACTTATTGAATTAGGTGAAAAAGCTTATGAAATTGGTATTGTAACAGCTGGAGGTGAAGGAGTTTGCTTAAAGTAGCAGTACTTGTATCTGGTGGAGGGTCAAACCTCCAATCAATTTTAGATTATGAACAAGATTCTTTTAAAGTTGAAATGGTTATTGGAAGTAAAGATGGTATTTATGGCTTAGAAAGAGCTAAAAACGCAGGAGTTCCAAGTTATGTTGTTTCAAGAAAAGAATATGGAGATGAAGTTTCAAATAAAATATTAGAATTAACTAAAGGTAAAGTTGATTTAATAGTATTAGCTGGTTATCTTTCAATATTAGATGGGGAAATATTAAAAGTATTTAAAGATAGAATAGTAAATATTCATCCTTCACTAATTCCAAGTTTTTGTGGAGATAAAATGTATGGAATGCATGTACATAATGCAGTAAGAGCTTCAGGGGTAAGGTTTACTGGATGTACAGTTCATTTTGTAAATGAAGAAGTAGATGGTGGGGCAATCATACTTCAAGAAGCAGTTCCAGTATATTTTGAGGATACTGCAGAGGATATTCAAAAGAGAGTATTAGTAGAGGAACATAAAATGTTACCTAGAGCTATTGATTTAATAAGCAGAGGTAAAGTTGAAATTATAGACGGTAGAGTAAATATTTTAAAATAGGGAGGATTTTTACATGATTAAAAGAGCATTAATTAGTGTATTTGATAAAACAGGTATCTTAGATTTTTCAAAGTTTTTAGCTGAAAGTGGAGTTGAGGTTATTTCAACTGGAGGTACTTATAAGCACTTAAAAGATAATGGAGTAGCTGTAACAGAAGTTAATGAAGTTACTAATTTCCCAGAAATGCTAGATGGAAGAGTTAAGACTCTTCACCCAATAATTCATGCAGGAATACTTGCTATAAGAGATAATGAAGAACATATGAAGACTATAAAAGAAAGAAACATTGAAACAATAGATATGGTTATAGTTAATTTATATCCTTTCTTTGAAAAAGTAAGAGAAGATTTAAGCTTTGAAGAAAAGGTTGAATTTATAGATATTGGTGGACCAACAATGCTTAGAGCAGCTGCGAAAAATTTCCAAGATGTTGTTGTTATTTCAGATGTTTCTGATTATGAAGCTGTAATGACTGAAATTAAGGAAACTGGAGATGTTAGCTACAAGTTAAGAAAGAAATTAGCTGGTAAGGTATTTAACTTAATGAGTGCTTACGATGCTGCAATTTCAAACTTTATGTTGAGTGATGAAGAAGAATATCCAGAATATCTTTCAATTTCATATAAGAAAAAGCAAAGTTTAAGATATGGTGAAAATCCACATCAAAGTGCTGCATACTATATTTCAAATGAATTTGATGGTGGTATGAATGACTTTGAAGTATTAAATGGTAAAGAACTTTCTTATAACAATATAAAGGATTTAGATATTGCTTGGAAAGTTGCTAATGAATTTGAAGAAACAGCTTGTTGTGCATTAAAACATAACACTCCATGTGGTGTTGCAATAGGTGAGACTGCTGTAGAAGCTTATACTAAAGCACATGATGTAGATCCAACTTCTATCTTTGGTGGAATAGTTGCTATCAATAAGAAAGTTGATAAAGCTACTGCTGAAGAAATGGTTAAAATATTCTTAGAAGTAGTTGCAGCTCCAGAGTTTGATGAAGATGCACTAGAAGTTTTAAGAACTAAGAAGAATTTAAGAGTTATTAAATGTAATGTTAAACCATGCGATAAGAGATTCATGGTAACTGTTGATGGAGGAATCTTAGTACAAGAAGAAGATACTAAGCTTTTAGATGAATTAAAGATTGTTACAGAAAAAACTCCAACTGAAGACGAAATGAAAGATTTATTATTTGGTATGAAGGTAGTTAAATACGTTAAATCGAATGCTATAGTTACAGTTAAAGACGGTGTTGCTGTAGGAATTGGTGGAGGACAAGTTAATAGAATTTGGCCAACAATGGATGCTTTAAGAAGAGGTGAAGGAGCTACAATTTTAGCTTCAGATGCATTCTTCCCATTTAGAGATATCGTTGATGAATGTTCTAAGTATGGAATTAAAGCAATAATTCAACCAGGTGGTTCTATGAGAGACCAAGAATCAATTGATGCTTGTAATGAACATGGAATAGCAATGGTGTTTACAGGAATTAGACACTTTAAACACTAAGAATAGTTAAGAAGTAAGAGTGAAGAGTTAATAGTGAAGGTAGAAAGTCAGCTTAGGCTGACTTTCTGTGAATTTAAAAAATAGTATATTTGAGAAGAGGTAATGTTATATGAAAATTTTATTAGTTGGTTCTGGTGGAAGAGAGCATGCTATTGCTTGGAAATTGGCTAAGAGTGAAAAGGTTAGTAAGGTATTTGTAGCACCTGGTAATGGGGGAACTGCAACGACAAATAAATGTGAAAATGTTAATATTACTGATTTAGATGAGTTGGTAGTATTTGCAAGAGAAAATAATATAGCTTTTACTTTTGTTGGACCTGAAGATCCATTAACAAAGGGTATAACAGATAAATTTAAAGCAGCAGGATTAAGATGCTTTGGGCCTGATAGCAGAGGAGCCCAATTAGAAGGAAGTAAAGCTTTTTCTAAGGATTTCATGAAGAAATATGGAGTTAAAACAGCTCAATATGGAACTTTTACAGAATATGATAAAGCTAAAGCTTATTTAGAAAATTGTGAATATCCAATAGTTATTAAAGCAGATGGATTAGCTGCAGGTAAAGGTGTTGTAATTGCAGCAACTAAAGAAGAAGCTATGAAAACAATTAATGATTTCATGATTTCAGATATATTTAGTGGTGCAGGTCAAAAGGTTGTTATTGAAGAATTTCTTGAAGGTGTAGAAGCTTCAATACTTTCAATTACAGATGGTAAGACCTTAATACCTTTTATTTCAGGAAAAGATCACAAGCAAATTTTTGATGGAGATAAAGGACCAAACACTGGAGGAATGGGAGTTTTAGCGCCAAATCCATTTGTTACTGAAGAGGTAATGAAGGAGTTTGAAGAAAATATAGTTGCTAATACCTTAAAGGGAATTCAAGAAGAAGGATTTGATTTTAAGGGGATTATTTTCTTTGGATTAATGATAACAAAGAAAGGAACTTATCTTTTAGAGTATAATGTAAGAATGGGAGATCCAGAAACTCAATCTGTATTAACTTTAATGGAAAGTGATTTAGTTGAGTTAGTTCAAGCGGCTTTAAACAGTAGATTAGATGAAGTTGAAGTTAAATGGTATGATGGAGCTTGTGTTAATGTTGTTTTAGCTTCTAAGGGGTATCCTGGAACTTTTGAAAAGGGGTTCGAAATCACTATTGACGAAAGCATTAAGGATAAAGTATTCTTAGCAGGAGCTCAATTAGTAGATGGAGTTCTTAGAACTAGTGGAGGAAGAGTTTTATCTGTTGTTGGTAGAGGTAGAACTGTTCAGGAGGCTAGAAAAGAAGCTTATGGATTGATTGAAAAGGTTGATTTTAAGGGGAAATATTTTAGAAGAGATATATAGTATATTATTAATGTAAAAAGCCATCGGCAGTGAACTGCCCCCCGTCAAGTAGACAGGGTAAATAATAAAAAATTATGATGCTAAGGTATGACTCCTATATTCAAGGAGACTGTAGATAATTTTGTGTAATATAGTTTCTTATAAATCAAATATTACTGGAAATTTTGATTTCCAGTAATA
>NZ_JBCOAB010000044.1:0-26779 GCF_040227035.1 Clostridium sp. RTP31139st1_H3_RTP31139_211217 | reverse complement strand
TGTCTTGGATACAAGACACCGTTAGAAGCATTTAACGAAGAACAAGCTAAGTGTTGCACTTAGCTTGACAATTCGTCGATGATAAAAAAGCTGCCGGATATAATAGACTATTATTACTTCCTGGAATTTATAGAATCGATCACCTAGGAACTATTTATGTTCCTGATAGATTTACCCTTAATATGAATGGAGCTACTTTAAAAGAAAATCAATTTACCGGTGATAGTTCCTTAATGATTTCATTAGATTCTACTTTTGATTCTCATGTTCTTAATGGCAATATTGAAGGTGATTATTTTAGTCATGATTATGTAAACTCAACTAATAATTCAGAATGGTGTATGGGTACTTCTATTTCAGGACTTTGTAAATATAGCTCTTTTGAAAATATAAAAATTAAAAATATTACTGGATATGGTGCTGGTAGTGGTATAAGTAAAAAATCTGGATATATCTATTTCGCTAAAGCATTAGGTAATGTATTTAAATTAGGTGATATAAGTATAATTGATGGATCTATTATATCCTCTACCGAAAGACAAAGTACTGATTTTATTGATATTTCAAGTCATACTAAATATGACTATATAGCAATAAATAAATATTTAGGATACCAAGGCATGTTGGGAGGATCTTGGAGTTTAATTCTTCATTTCTATGATAATAGTAAAAAATATATTAAATCAATTAGTGCTTTTCAATATAGAAGAACTAGAATTCCATCAAATTCTTACTTTATGAAAGTTACAATTTTAAGTTCTACAGCCAGTAGTGACTTTTGGATTGTATATTTCAAGGTTCCTTGTCATTGCAATTTTACTAACATTGAATTTAATAATTGTAGATGTGTAGGATTAGCTCAAGGTGCTATGAATGATATGTTTGTTAATAATTGCAAATTCACTTTAAATGGACAATCTGGTGCATTCTGTGCATACGATGCAGAAGATGGTTGGGATCAAATGCAAGATGTAACAATTAAAAACTGTAATTTCATTAATAACTATAGAAATGACTTTTTAACTTGTGCTGGTCATAATTTTATAATAGACGGACAAGTTAATGGAAAAATTTATATGTGGGAAAGAACACGTTCTTCAGTAATTATTAATTGTAATAATACTAATATCACACTTCAATCTGGCGGAGCTAATACAATCGTTAAACACGGCATTTATAGAGTATATAATAATAATTTTACCGATGGTAATGTAGCAAATAACCTTTCTAAAAACAACTCTTGCATTGGTTCATTATCCGGAGTAATTTATAATTCTATAATCGGAGCATATGGAGATAATAGTTTTTATAATAACTGTGAAATAAATATTTCTAAATCTTTTATTTGTAATTTATATAAAATAACTATGATAAATTGCACATTAAAGCCAATACCAGAATTTAATGATAGATATAAACTTTCTTTTATGACAGGTCATAATGAAAGTTATTATTTCGAAAATTGCAATTTTTTAGGAAAATCATCTTTAGGTGGAAATGCAGATTTTTATTCAGGACACTTTTTTAAATGTAATTTTGAAAATGTTAATATATTTCCAAATGTTAATGCTAATTCAGATGATTTAATTCTATTTGAAAATTGTTCTATTAATTGTTCTGAAAATAATCTTATTTATTATCGTCCATTTGCATATACTAAAGGAACTTTTACTAATTTAGAATTTAAAGACTGTATAATAACTATAAGTAAAACTAACTCTTCCTTTATTTATGCTTATGCAAAACCAAATGGCTCTTGTGAATTTAATAATTGTAATTTTATTATTTCAAGCATATTTACTATTTTTGATGGTTATCCTTCTTATATAGATAATATAACAGATTATAGTTTAAATTTTATTAATTCCCCTTTACTAGAAAATACAAAACTGATAAGTGATACTTTTAAATCTAATAAAAATATAAAAATAACTATAAAATAGTATTAATCTAATTTATGAATTAAAAGATAGATAAAATTTAATTCTATCTTTTAATTCAATAATATTATTTTTTAAGAATTTTATTAATATTTTTAAATACTTAAACATTAATTATTAATAAATATAATTCTATATTTTTCAAAATCAATATTTTCATCAAATTTTCTTGCAAATAAACAATTACTATTCTTTATTTTATCAAAATCATTTTCATTTAATACTCTAGGATATTGAGGACCTGTTTTCCAATCAATATATCTTAATGCCATATTGCTATCATTTTCTGTAATATCATATTTATAAATATTATTTTTATAATCTGAATTCATTATAATTGTTTGAAAAAATTCTTCATCTGAATATATTGCCTTTTTAAATGCTTTTATATATTGTGGATTATCATTTATATATTTAAATATATAACTACAGAAAGATCCAGTAATTCCAATCCAATTACATCCTTTATATATTTTAGGTAAAGTATTATAATATTTATTTTTAGAATATAATTTATACTTATTCTTAAAAGCTATAATATTATTTTCTAATACATTTTTATTTTTCTTAAAATATATACTAGAATAATTATACTTTAATCTTTTTTCTATCTGATCTGTAATATCTTCATCTTTTACTACACCTATAAATTCTTTTCCATTATTATCTTTTAAGAATTTTTTAATTTCAGTACTATTTTTTAATGGTAAGCAATCTCCTGAAATTAGAAATATATAATCATAATTATTATCTTTTACATTACTTAATAAATTTAAAGTTGCTTTTACTAAAGTAAATCCAGCCCATTGTACATTAACTCTTTCTTTTATTAATTTAACCCTATCCGATAAATCTATAAAATCATTAATATTACTTTTTTTATCAACATGAATATATATATCATTATCTTTTCCTAATATATCTATCATCTCATCTAAAATTTTACTTCTTCTGTGACATACTACACAATATGCAACTCTCACAAATCCAATCCCCCTAATATTATATTATTTATAACTTAAAACAACTTTCTTTATGATTGGCTGACAAATAGAAATTATATATTTAAACTCTTTTGTATTAAAAAATAATACTAAATATATTATACTTGGTACAACTACGCATACTATCCCCTTAACTACCAATGAAAGGAATTCATTAGTTATTACAATTAAACTACATAATTTAATTGTGATTAAACCACATACTAAAGTTAATATTAAATATATAAAATATTTTTTAAAATATTCAAAAACTGATTTATCAAATATTTTATTATAAACTAACTTTGACTGTGTCCAAATTGGTATTGATATTGTACTTATTGTTGTGCCTAAAAATATCCCAGCTAACCCTAAATATCTAGTCAATATTAATGATGCCACTAAATTTATTGCCGCTTCTAGTAATGGAATATACTTGTCTGGTGAAAATATCCCTGCTTTACTTTTAAATATATTTATTGATGTTCTTAAGCCAGTTAAATAAAAATTACATAATATTAAAATTAGACTTAACTTATTTAATAATAATCCTTCTCCAAAAATCCAATTTATAAATGGTTCAATTAAATTGTACAATGTTATGGAACATATAGAATAAATCCAAAAATTAATAAAGTATGTGATATTAAATATCTCATAACTTTTTTCTTTACTTTCTGTTGCTATTAAATTACCTACACTTGCTCCTATTCCATTTAAAATTGGTGTTAGCAATGATGCTAATTGTGAAATAATTAAAGTATAATTAGAGTATAAACCAACAGTTTTTAAGCTTATTAACGATGATATTAATAAATTATCTGTTCCAAAAACACAATATGTTCCAATATTGTGTAAAAAAATCGCCTTAACATTAGTTATTAAATTTTCTTTTGTGTCACTATCAACTTTATATTTTTTATTATCTTTTATATACGAATACCTTTTATTAACAACACTTCCATTACATACATTTTGGATTATAAATATCAATAATTCTATTACTAAATATAAAATATAACTTTTAGAAATTTTTAATACTATAATTTTAGATATTGTTGTTGCTATATTAAAGATAAGATTATATTTAACTAAAACATATCCTTTTTGGTCTGCATTTATTAATGACCACTTATGTGCATTTAAATATGATATTACATTTTTAATTACAAAAATAAAATATACAAATCCTAAAAATGAAATATTTGTACCACCTTTTATTAATACTCCTAAAAATGGATATAAACTCATGCTTAATATAAAAATCACTATAGCTAAGATTCCATATAACTTTTTGTATAATTGAACTAAAGCAATTATTTTAGGCTTATCATCTTCTGCTAATGGCTTGTACAAATTATAAATAATACTTGTTCCTATTCCACCTTCCACTAGGCTTAACATTGATAATACATTAGTTAATAATCCATTTATACCTAAATATTCAGTTCCTAAACTATTTAAAAATACTTTTCTTGATATAAATCCCAATAAAGTCATTACTACCTGAGTTATGATACTCATATAAATATTTTTAATTGAATTTTTAGTTCTCATAATAGTCAATCCCTTTTTTACATAAATTTTATTATTATAACTTTATAATTTTTCTACTTAAATCAAATGCTTTACCAAAATAAAAACCACTATTATATAGCTTAATTCTTATTCTTCCGTTTATATTTTGATTATTTAAGTAATACTGTATGAACTTATTATTTTTAGTTTTTATTCTTTTAGCCTTATATTGTTTATAAACCTCTATATTATAATTATTTAATTTAGGAATCATTATTACTTTAGAGATAAACATATGCATATATATTAAATATTCAAATTCTTCTTTATATTTATTATTCAATCTATTCTTATCTAATTTATCTTTTATAAAATTCATTGCTTTATTAATTTCTAATATTTTAGAATTAGATATTTTAGTTATACTATCATTTCTTTGATAATAATTATATAATCTTTTATGACAAAATGATATTTTAGGAGAATTTATAAATAAATTAGAAACTAAAGCCAAATCTTCTGCATAAGAAATATCATTAGGAAATTCTATATCACTTAAATTAATAAATTCTCTTCTTATAAACTTAGCCCAAATAACTGGAGAAATATTTCCTATAAATAGTTCTGTTACTATATCATTTTTCATATTCTTTATTCTAAATGTATCAAATGGCTCTTTTCTATCATCATAACTATAAAATGCATTGTATAAAACAATATCCGAATTATTCTTTTTAACATTATCGTATAATATTTCTAAACAATCATTTTCAATCCAATCATCGCCATCAATAAATAAAATAAATTCACCATTAGCCACTTTAAATCCTGATTTTCGCGCCTCGATAGATCCTTTATTTTTTTTATCAACTATTTTAATGCGATTATCTTTTCGCGCAAAAACATTTATAATTGCTAAAGTATTATCATTAGACCCATCATTAACAACAATTATCTCAATATCTTTTAATGTTTGTTTTATTATAGACTCTAAACATCTTCCTATATAATCTTCTATGTTATATGCGGGTATTATTACACTTACTTTCATACTCTTTACACCTTTAAATATAATTGTTGATTTATTTTAAAATATATTCCAATTTATACATATCATTATTGTTTGTAAAATCAATACATTTTAAATTATTACTTAATTTATCCCTTAATTTATTATCATCTAGTAATTCTACAACTGCTTTATAAACCTCAATTTCATCAATAGGCACTATTATTCCATTTTCATAGTTAATAAATTGTTCCCTAGCTCCTGAAACATCCGTTGTTATTATTGGCTTACCTAATATCCTAGCTTCATTAGTTGTTGTGCAATATCCTTCAAAATATGATGTTTGAACATATATATCACATTCTTCTAAATATGGATATGGATTTGATTTATTTCCTAATAATATAAAATTATCATCTAATCCATTTTCCTTAATCATCTTTTCTAATTCAGTTCTTTGATTACCTTCTCCACATACATACCATCTTATCTTATACCCATCGGTTATTATTCTTTTACACACATTTATTGCCATTTTATATCCTTTTTCTGGTGATAATCTTCCTATTGTTAATATTTTAAATCCATCATATTCATCTTTAAATACCTCATCAACCTTTGATTTCATTAATATATCTTTAATAGGAATAATATTATAAAAAATATCTACTTTATTTTTAAACTCCGGAAAAATTTTTAAAACTTCCTTTTTTATACCATTTGATACACAAAAAATTTTATCATATTTATTATACGATTCTTTATAATACCTAATATTACAAGGGCTCTTACTTGGATCACTATGTAACCATAAAACCTTTTTATTTGCCTTTATATTATTTGCTACAAATACTGATGGCAATCTAGATGGAGCCTGATATGATATTGCTAAATCATATTCTCCTTTAACCATTGGTAATAGCCTGCAGTTATATTTATATATTGAATGTAAATTTCCTTTAACTTTATATAATATTGTGTTATAGATAATATTAAAACTATCTATAAATTTTCCTTTTAAAATGTTATCTAAAACTCTATTTTTTACAGATTTATAATCTAATTTCTTAAATTCATTAAATGTAATAAGTTTAACCTGCTTAGGTATTTTTTTTATTAACTCTCCCTCTATAGCTGTTAATAGTAACGTTACGTCATATTTTTCATAATTAATTACTTCTAACATTGAAATTAAAGCTTTTTCAACACCACCCATATTCATTTTTTCAGACATTATAATAATTTTCTTCATTATAAAATTCCTCTTTTTCGATTTATAGTAATGAATATACCTTTTTTATTTCCTTTTCAGTCCCTACTTTTTCATATTTTAAATTATTACAAATAACCTTTACTAACTTTTTGTCGTTTATAATTAATTTTAGCTTCTCCGCCAAATCTTTACCATTCATTTCTGAAATTAGCCCATTTTCCCCATCTCTAATTTGGTCATAAACAATATCAAAATTAGTAGCTACAATTGGCTTATTTAATATTCTTGCTTCCGCTATTGCTAACCCAAACCCCTCAAATCTAGATGGTTGACAATATATATCACATTCCTTAATAAAAGGATATGGATTAGTAAATGTTCCTAAGAATTTAAAGTTATCATGTAAGTTGTATTCAGTAACCATTTTTTCCAATTCACTCCTTAAATTACCTTCTCCTATTACGTACCATATAAAATCTATATTTTTATCTTTTAAATACTTAGCTGCTTCAATAGCATACTCATACCCCTTTTGATAAACCAATCTACCAATTGTGAGTATTCTAATACCTTTATAATTATCGACAAACCCTTTTCCTTCATTAGCCATATTATTAATTAGACTTTCAGAAATAATATCATATATAGTAATAATTTTATTTTTAAATTCAGGAAAAACACCCTTTAAAACCTCTGTACAAACCATTGATACTGATACTATATTATTAAACTTTTCATAATAATTAAAATCAAATTCTCTATTATATCCAGCAAACTTATAATCTATATTCACCCAACATATTTTTTTCTTTGCAACTACCTTTTCTACTACATAATATGTAGGCGTCCCTTGGCTATAAGCTATTGCAATATCATATTCTTTTTCTAATTTAGGTATAACATTATTAAGTCTTGTCCACATTAATTGTGCACCATGCTTAATCTTCGTAACCTTTGCTTTATATCTTAAAGTAATACTTGTATTAACTCTCCATAGCGCAAATTTAAAATCTTTTATCTTAATTAAATCTAAAATAGATAATTTCATTTTACTAAATATATCAGGTGGATCTATTAACCTTACATTTTCCGATAGCAAAGGAACATATAATCCCCCTTCTTTAAAAGTTAATAAATCTATTTCATAATTCTCATAATCAAATAAACTTAGCAATGATACTAAACTTTTTTCTGCCCCACCACTATTTAATGAATCAATTACAAACAATATCCTCTTCTTCATTGCACTCCTCCCATTGAGCTTTACTAGATGTAACTCTATCTAAATACGCTTTAGATATTTCTAATCTTTCATTTACATATTTATTTACTTCTTTATAATTAACATCCTTAATAAGATTATTGAAATTATACTTTTCACTAATAAGCCTATTTTCAATTTTTAATACACTTAATAAATCTCTCATTCTTGTATTTATTGCTTCTTTTCTATTAACTACAGCAAATTGCTTTTCAAATATTATAGAAAATGCTGTACCATGAAATGAATTAGATATAACAAATTCAGCATTTTTAATATAACTAATAAAATCAATAGGTCCCATATTTTTTATAACCTTATCTGAATAATCACTTTTGAACACTGTATATATTTTTAATTTTTTCTCTTTTGCTAATTTTAAAGACACCTCTTTAATTAACTCATTTCCATCAAAATCATATACAAAAATATATTTTTCTTGCGTATCTATTTCATAAGTCATATTAATCCATTCTTCTTTACTTAATAAAAAAACTGGATCCATAACTTGTATCCCATGATTTATCCCTAAGTCTTCTAGAATATTTAATGCAGATACTTCTCTAACTCCAATAAAATCTATTCTTTCTATTCTTTCTTTAGTAATTTCCTTTAATTCATTATCTATTTCTTCTATAGCAAAGCTAGCTGCATAAGAAGCTTTTACTTTACCTTTTGGAACAAAGTCTAAATAAAATGCAGGATCTTTTCCATTTCTAAACTTTGAATTCCAAATCTGATCACTTCCACAAATATATACATCTGCTTCTGATATATTATTTTTAAGGTCCTCATTAGATTCATATCTTTTTCTAGTTATATTTAAATACTTATTTCTAAATTCATCATATTTTTTCTTAACCTTTAATGCTAAAATTCTTTCTGGTAGCTTTAATGCTAAGTAAATATATTTTAAGATTAAATTATTCTCACATTTAGGATTAGTTACCACTAACAACTTATAATTATTACTTAAATAATCTGGCTTATAATCTATAATCTCAACTTCATGTCCATTATTTTGTAAATATTTCATTAATGCATATGCTTGTAGGCTTGCTCCTGAATTATATACCTCATGACAAGTAATAGTTTTTATCTTCATGCTACACTCCTTATAAATAAAGCTAAATTAACTTGTATATTTTTTCTACTTCACTTTTATTGCTATAATCATTTTCTTTTGTTCCATTAATTAATTTACTTCTTAAATTTATATCATCAATTACTGCTACTATTCCTTTAGCACAGCCATCATTATCCATAGGAACTATTACTCCATCAACCAAATCTTTAAGTTGACTATCGGCAGTAGCAAACTTTGTTATAACAACTGGTTTATTAAGCATTTGTGCTTCTCTAACTGTTACAGCTTTACCTTCATACCTAGATGGCTGTACATATATATCACATGACTTTAAATATGGATATGGATTATCCTTTTTACCTAAAATAATCACATTATCTGTAACTTCTTCTGCTTGAATCCTTTTTCTTATTAACTCTTCTTCTGATCCATACCCAATAATAAACCATCGTATCTTATAACCTTGATTAATTATTCTCTTTGCTATATTGGGTACATTATCAAAATTCTTTTGTTCTGAGAATCTTCCTATTGAACAAATATTAATAACATTACTTTCTTTTGAAATTTCATTAGAGACATCTATTGCATTAGATTGCTTCCTAACATATTCTAAAGGTAATATATTTTCAATAACTATTGATTTATCAATTAACTCAGGATATTTATTATCAAAAGCATTTTTGCATGAATCAGAAACAGAAACAATATAATCACATCCATCCCACATTTTTAAATCTTCTTCCCTATTAACATTTATTCTAGTAAAGTCAGTATGTAACCATCCTAACTTTACTTTTGCACTTACTTTCTGCTGCAAAATATAATGCGGATCAATAAAACTAATTCCTAAATCATAATTTCCCTTAATATTAGGAAGACTTTTAATAGCATATTTATGACTATATTCCTTAATTAAATAACACAAATCTCCTGTATTATTTAACTTTTTATTCTCCTTATTTGCTTTTAACTTTCCTTTTAATCTTCCAACAAAAATTTTTATATTTTTATTTTTTATAACCTCTTTTATCGGTAATAATAAATTTCTATATTCACTATACTCGCTTAAAATTCTGACTTGTTTTGGTATCATATTCATTAATTCTCCAACTGGATTCAATAACAATAAATCAACCTTATACTTATCATAATCAATTGATTTTAGTAACCCTAACAAGCTTGTCTCAGCTCCACCTATTTCCATATTAGAATGTACTATAAAAAACTTTTTCATATTATCACCTAACTTAACTTTGCTTTCATTAAAACATTACAAATACCTTGTGCTTTTTTAAGCGATAAATTCCTATATATCCAATTAATTGCTTTCACTCTCAATTTAGCTTTATCCTTCTCTAAACTTGAATTTTTCCAAGGAGTCTTATCTAAATAATCTAAGTAAATTTGTTTTTTAGGATGCTTACATCCCTTAACCCATGGTCTTGTTGTAAAACCCGGTGTGAAATGAATATATACTGGATTTTTTAATGATTCCTTTATTACTTCATCAGAGTAAAATTCATTATCTATTCCATAATAAGAAATTATATCTTCTCTTTTCATTGTGTAATAAACAGTCATAAGGTTAAACTTTGGATTTAAAATCTTTGATTTTTTGCATAAAACTCCATTTATTACACCTTGATCATGATGAGTAACACTTCCATTTTTACTATTTATGAAATTAATAAATTTATCTTGAATATTATCTTCTCTCCACTTTTTTAAATTTATTAAAAGCATCCCTGCATTAATATAATTTTCAGCAGTACTTATTCCCACCGCTGATTTGATAGTACTACTTACAGTATCTGCTACACCGGCTACATAATACTCACTCATATCTGTATTCCATAACTCATCAACTTTATCAACTATAACCGTATCACAATCAAAATATAATACTTTATCAAACTCTTCTGGTAACATTGAACTTATAAACAATCTAGCATATGAGCTTAATGATATATCCCATTGCATATTTAATTTCAACATACATTTATATTCATTGAAATTTATAAATGTAATTTTTCTTTTATAACACTTAATAATATTATTTAATTTTTCTTTATTATCTTTGCTTATTTCATTATCAATAACATATATATGTATATCATCAAAATGCTTATTATTATCTAATAAAGATACTATTGATACCCCTGTATGTTGGGAATAATTATTATCACTTGAATATACTACAACTAACTTCATATACCTACCTCCTTACTAAACTTACTTCTTATAGATGCTACATTTTTACCACCTATGCACTTAGCTAATAACTTCTTTGCGCCTGTTTTAACTCTAGTGCTGTAAGGTAACCAACTTTTATAATAATGATGAATTACAAATGTATTATCTGTTTGTTTATTATAACAATTTATATAATCATAAGGTGAAAAATACTCCTGTGGATAAAATGTTGCTATACCATCAACACTTTGAAATGTTCCATCTAATTTTATTCCTATTTCTTTTACTAACTCACTTACTACTGCAACATTAGTTAAAGTATCTATTCTTCCATCATCTTTAATAAACTTTTTCCCCTCGTAAGTATCCAAAAACTTCTTAATAAAACTATTACCTTTTTTTGATCCAATTGTACTTGTAGCTATAAAATTCTTTTCTTCAAATCCCCAAAAAGAATCATTTTTTAATATATCATCAGTGAATTCTTTAATTACTTCTACATCTGTATCTAAATATATTCCACCATAATTATATAGAGCATATACCCTAACATAATCACTAACAAATGCATATTTCCCATTATCATATGCTTGTCTTATAAATACATTAGAATTAATATCAAAATTTTCTTCATTCCATTCAATTATTTCATAATTATTTAAATTACTTTTCCATGATTCTATGCACTTTTTAACTATTTTAGGTTTTTCTCCTTTTCCAAACCAACAATAATGAATTGTTTTAGGTATTTTAAAACCTTCCATACTATCACCATCCAAATATAGATTAACCTCGAATAACATTATAAAAGAAACTTATATTTTCCTTAAATGAATACTCTCTCCTTAAAAATGCCGGTAATCTTAAAAATAAAGTTAATATTTTAAATACATAATACTTAATATTTCCATATATCTTTTTAAAATAACTATACATACTTTGAGTATATATTATTCTTTTTGTATTTGATCTATTAGGGCTCTTACCTTCTAAATGAATTACTTTAGGTTCAGTAATTAATACTCTTCTTAATCCAACTTCTTTAAGTCTAAATTGTAAATCTGTTTCCTCAAAGTACATAAAAAATTTTTCATCAAATCCATCCAAACTTATAAATAAATCTCTTTTTAAAAACATTAATGCTCCAACAACATAGTCTACGTCAGTAATACTTAAGCTTGTATTTTTATTCCTATCTACATTATTATTTTTATTAGATTTACGTATAATATTTATATATTCTTTAATTATTCTTTTTCCATTTGGAAAACTACCTGCCGAACTAACTACATTATTTTCATTATCAAATAACCATGCACCCAAACATCCAATGTTCCCTTTTAACTCATTATCTTCATAATATTTTATAAATTCATCAACAATATTATTTTGTACTATTGTATCCGAGTTTAGAAATAATACAAACTCTCCTTTAGCCACTTTTACGCCTATATTATTTGCTTTTCCAAATCCATAGTTAACTTTATTTTTTATTAATATTACATTTTTATATTTTTCAGTTATCATATTGCATGAGTCATCAAAAGAGTTATTATCTACAACTATTATTTCAAAATTTTTTGAGGTACATTTTTCATATACAGATTCTATACAGTTATCCAATAATTCCTTTGTATTATAGTTCACAATTATAATAGATACCTTAATCATATCCACCCTTTCTTACTTTAAAAATATTCATATATTCATTTAATTTATTTATATGCTCAAAGGCTCTTATCCTTTTTCTAAACATAAAAGCTTTTTTAAGTTAATATCTTTTTAATAATTCTATTTATTTTATTATCTTTATACATTTCTTCGCCCATATTATAAAAATAATTAGTATCCTTATTTAGTATTGACTTTAAAAATTTATCTTCGAAGTAATTTCTTTTTCTTTCATTGTTGCTTGCTTCAATTATCTCATTACAATTTAAAAAATAATCTATTTTCTCTCTTATTTTTTCACAATTGTAATCACTTAAAAACAGATTTGAAATACATACTTTAAAGGTGTTCAAAAGCATAGCAGTTGCTCCATTATATCTTTTTTCGTATGTATCATTATAATATTCTTCTATTACTTTCTTTTGAACCTTAAATCCTTCTATCATATCATTAAATAGGTATGGCATATATTTACTTGTGCCTCCTCCACATCTATAGTAATATAACTCCCTATTAATCATTGTTATTTTTTCTACCTTTAATAACACTTCCAAATTATAAAACAAATCATCCCCTAAAAATTTTATATTTTTTAGATACTTTCCACTTCCAATCAAAAACTTTCTCTTATATACCTTTGCACACATATTAGATGGAAACGGATGCCCATGAAAATATGCTGATACTAAAGATTTCCTAATCTCATCACCTTCAACTATGCTGTATTTATTAAAATACTCCTTATTTCCACACTTCTTTATAATTCCAAATTTATCTATTACTTTATACATATTAAATATAGCTACATCTGAATCACTTTCCTCTATACATTTATTAACTATTTCTAAAGTATTTTCAGCAATCCAATCATCAGAGTCTACAAAAGTAACATATTCAGATTTTACAAATTTCTAAACTACAATCTTTTGAGCCATCATTCACTAATATTAATTCAAAATTTTTATATGTTTGATTTAATATTGATTTTATGCATTTTTCTAAATATTTTTCAGAATTAAATATAGGAACAATAATACTAAACTTACTCATGTTTTCCTCCCATACAATCATTAATTGAATATTAAATCTTTTAAATTAAAATTTGTTGGATATCCCATCCCCATTCCAATAACTTGTTCATAATAAAAAAATATAAAATAACAAATTATAAATGCGAAATAAACTAATCTTTTTTCCTTTCCTTTAAAACAATTTTTAATTATAAACGGAATTAAAACAAAGTTATATAATTGAAGATATAATGTAAATCTATTAAAAATCCAATTAAACATTCCAGCTGCGACAAACATAGTGTTAATTATAGACATATTTATAAATACATTACTTTCCGGCCATGCCTCTTTTAAATCTTCTCTCTTTAAATAGGATAATATTACAGGAACTGCATTAACTACTACCCTCATAAAGCTAGATCCACCACCGTCATAATCCGAATATTCAGCATACTGTGTACTTTCTAATGCCTTAAAGAAAATTGGACTCACAACATCATAAAGCAATACACACCCCATTCCCAAAATCATGAAAATTATCATTTTCTTGGACCAAGACTCTTCCCTTACTATAAAGTAAATTGGTATTAACATTAATGCTGATCCATGAAACATAGATATTATAACCACTAAAATACAATACACTTTAAACTTCCCTCTAATAATTAATGGTACACACATAAACAATAAAGCTGCTGCTAAACACTGTCTCATTCCATTCATAGTTACAATATAATAACCAGATGTTATATACATATATACTTGTAGCTCTAAATAACTCTTATATTTATTAAATGATATTACATTAAATAAATTTGTTATTAATGCTACTACAAAGACTAATATCTGTGGATCACTTGATATTGGTATTAATAATAAACTTATAATAGTAAACCCAATATCCTTTCCATCCTGAGGCATAACAGGATTTTGAACTAATATTTTATATGAATGCATATACATTCCCGTATCACCAATTCCACTCCTCAAGCCTGATACAAATATTAAAATTAATGCAACTATTATAGAAAACATTATTGCAATTAATCTATATTTCTTTTCATATGCTATTCTAGCTAAAAAATATGATATATAAGTAGATACTAATGTTGCATAAAATACAGCCATTTATATTGCCTCCTCTAATTAAGGTCTGGTGTTTTCTTTAGTATATAAAGATAAAGAGCTATTCCAAATGGTATTGCTAAAACTGTCATTACTTTATTAGGAGTTTTCTTTAAAAACCGCTTATCCTTAGATAAAATACCACTAGAAACATAATGAATACACTCCTTAAACTTATTCTTGCTTGATATTCTCGGATTCTTCATATTCTCAATTCTAATAAAAGCAAATCCCTTTGGATTTCTCCTATATTGCTTAAACATATTTAAAGATGAACCATCTTCCATATACTCAACAATACATATAACTTCATTCATTACCCCTAACCTATAATTATCATCAAGTCTTGCATACTTATAAGCCAAACTCACATACTTTTCACCTTCAAAAATTGGATAAGGATAAAGCTTAGTTAAATCACTTCTATAAATAAACTTCTTATCTCCTTTAACTCCTAAAGTATTATAAATATCAAAATAAGTGGTTTCACTTACATCACTTGGTAATTTCGTTCCTATAATTTTTCCATTTTCATATGCATCAAGTGCCACAAAACCTGCTAATCCTCTATGTCTATTACTTTTCCAAAACTTCACTATCTTTTCAACTGCATCATCAGTCATATAATCATCGGAATCAATACAAGTATTAATTTCAGTATCAATTAATTCATAAGCAGTATTATGAGCTCCATGCATTCCTTTATTTTTCTGATAGTGATATCTTATTTCAATTTCATTTTCACTAATCCATTTATCTACAATTTCCTTAGTATTATCACTAGATCCATCATCAACTATTAGCCACACAAAATCCTTACTACTTTGTCTTTTCAAACTTTCATAACACTTATGTAACGTATAAGCTCTATTAAAAGTTGGTGTAAATACAGTTAATGTCTTCAATTTTTAAACCTCCAACTCCTATACATATTTCTTCAGATAAAAATCACTTAACCATTTAACATTATTAGTAGAATCATAACCTTTTTTTACCATCAGATTTATATCATCTCTCTTCTTAAAATCACTATTAAGAACAATATCTGCCCAATATTCAGCTCCTTTAGATAAATCAATAAACTCTACATTATTAGTAATATCACTTTCCTTAGTTACTCCAGTAGACGTTATAACCTTTAATCCTGCTGCTTGAGCTTCAACCATAACTACAGCTAGTCCTTCAAATTGAGATGGAAATAAAAATAAATCCATTGCTTGCATTAGCTCTGGTATATCTTCTCTTACCCCAAGAAACTCAACACTCTTATCTAATCCAAGCTTATTTACTTTTTCTTCAATCTTTTCTTTTAAGTATCCATCCCCAACTAAAAGTAAAACTATATCTTTATCTTTCTTATAAATTTCATTAAATACATCTATTAAAAACTCATGATTCTTTTGAGGATTAAACCTTCCTACATGTCCAATTACTTTCTTACCTTCAATATCTAATTTTCTTCTAATATTATTTCTGACTTCTTCATTAAATCTAAATTTTTCAGTATCAACTGCATTATTCAAAACAGTAACTTTCCCTGAATTGCTTATATCTTTTCCAAATAGCCATTCTCCAGCCCTCTTTGAACAAGCAAAATAATCACTAACATTTCCTTTTAAATTTCTTCTTGCATATACTCTAAAAGGGTACTTATAATCAAGTTTTAAATCTGATAAATGGCTATGAGCTATTCTACACTCAATCCCAGCTTTCTTAGCAGCTTTTAAAACAAATCCACTATTTTCATTTATATGAGAATGAACAACCTTGTATTCTTTATGTTCATTAAAGAAGTTATCTAATTCTTTAAAATACTTATTATACTTACCTGGTTTTATAGGAGATAATCTATATATTTTCCCGCCTAAAGCTTCAATTTCATCATCATAATGCCCTCTTTCAACTCTATTCGTCATAAAATCAAATTGAATCTTACTTTTGTCCAATTTTCTATAATAATTCATCAACATTGTTTCAAGACCACCACGATTCATTATAGTTACAACCTGCAATACTCTTATAGGCTCCATAGTCATATCTCCTCCTTTATAGTATTTTTCTTAACATCTCTATACTATTTATCATTAAAAAACTTGGAATACTAAGCTTATACTTATTAAAGAAATAAAACACTCTCCAATGAATTGCAAAATTACTTAACTCCAAATTCTTATAAGCACTATCAATATAATCTTCATTCAAAATACCTTTAATATTTTTTATCTTATTAAAAATTGAAATATCATTACTTTTACTACATTCTAAAAGTCCCATTCCTAAAACCGAAGTACATATTCTATTATTCAAAGCAATTTCATATTGATTTCCTAAATTATTGTCCTTAATAAAATCCCTCATATAATTAAAATAATTTCTTCTCTTTTCAACAAAATCAGGAATATACCTAGAAGTTATAGAATTACTATTACCTCTCCAATAATGGTACATAGGCTTATTTAATAAAATCACCTTACTAACCTCATTAAAAACAAATATATTAAATAGAGTATCTTCACCCGAACCAATTTCCTTTAAATCAACAAATCTTAAATCTTTATCTTTTAACAATGATGTTCTATACATCTTAGCCCAAACAGTACCTAATGCATCTAAATACTCTGGATTAGCTAATTCCCTCCCAATTGGTCCTACAAGCTTTCTTAGTAACTTATCTTTTACTTCCTCATTAACATATAAGCTTTCTTCCGGTAAATTAAATATCTTTTCCTTAGAATGATCTGTAAACTCTCTAACATAAGTACACATAACTAAATCACAATCATTATACTGAATATACTTATGTAAAACTTCAACCATATTAGTATCAATCCAATCATCACTATCAACAAAAACTATATATTTCCCTTTTGCTTCTCTTATTCCAATGTTCCTAGCTTCTGAAACTCCTAAATTATCATTATCTATAACTTTTATCCTTTCATCTTCTTTAGCATATTCCTTTAATATATTTAAACTATTATCAGTTGATCCATTATTTAAAGCTATTATTTCAATATCCTTAAAAGTCTGATTTAATAAACTATTCAAGCATCTATTCAAATATTTTTCTACATTATATATAGGAAGAACTATACTAACTTCACACATATCAATTACCTATTAGTAGCATAAGAAGCTAAACCCTTCTCACCATTAATCTCTAATTCAATATCCTCATAAACCCTAAGAAGCTCATTATTAACATTCCTAATATCATACTTATTAATTTCATCAGACACTATAAATCTTCTATCACTTGCAAGATAATAATCTTCAATAGCATGAGCTGTTGCTTCAGCATCACCAACATTAACCAAAGTTCCAACACTATAATTACAAACAATATCCCTACAGCCCCTAATATTAGTAGCAATCACCTTTCTTCCACATGCCATAAACTCCATTAAATTTCTAGGTAATCCTTCTCTATACGACATTAAAATCCCAATATTTGATATATTTATTAGATTATTTACATCCTCCCTATATCCTAGCATAAATATGTTATTTTGTAAATCTTTTGAAATTATTTGTTCACTTAGATATGTAATATAATTACCATCCCCAGCACAAAGCAACTTTATATTAGGATACTTATCCTTCAAATACTCCATTGCATTAATAACCTGCATATGATTCTTATTTTTATTTAATTCAGCAATCATTAATACAACAAAATCATTAGATTTTAAGCCTAAACTTTCTTTAATAGTAGAAATCTTATCTTCACTTAGCTTTTTATACTTTTTTAAATCAATGCCAACTCCATTAATAAAGTAGCATTTCTTAGGTTTAAGCTTATTTTTAGTAATTTCATAATCCTCAGAATTAATATTAATAATTACATCACTTAACTTAGCCATAGCTTTTTCAATAGGATAATATAATAACCAGCCTAATTTAGATCCACCTTTTAAAAAGTGATATCCATGAGCAGTATAAATAGTTTTTATATTATCATAATTAATTTTTAATAGCCTGCCATAAATAGAAGCAATAGGAGTGTGCACATGTACTATGTCATAACTATATAGTCTTTGAAGCTCACTAAGCTTTTCAAAGGCCTTAATATTACCAATACCAAGAGGATTTCTTGAAAAAGGCACCTCAAAAACCTTAACTCCCTTATTTAAAAGTTCTTCATCAATTGGCTTATCTATAGAACAAGCACAATGAACCTCATATCCATTTTCTAAAAGCATCTCAATATGAGGTATTAAAAAAGCATTAATAGTCCTGCTAACAGTCGTTACATACAATACCCTCTTCAAAACTATTCCCCCTCTTATTTTCGTCAACCTTAATAACTGCTGCTGGAACACCAACTGCTGTACTAAAAGATTCAATATCATTTACTACTACAGCTCCAGCTCCTATTATTGATCCCTTACCTATCT
Organism: Clostridium sp. RTP31139st1_H3_RTP31139_211217; assembly: GCF_040227035.1. NCBI lineage: Bacteria > Bacillati > Bacillota > Clostridia > Eubacteriales > Clostridiaceae > Clostridium > Clostridium sp. RTP31139st1_H3_RTP31139_211217. The sequence continues at coordinate 7,366 of NZ_JBCOAB010000044.1, read as the reverse complement.
TCTTTCCTTGAATAACAGTAGAACCTGATCCCATCATTACGCCTTCTTCAATAAGGTCATTTCCTGAAACATTAACATTCCATAATAATGAAACATAATCTTTAATAATTGAATCATGCCCAACTCCACATTTAGGACTTATAATTACATGATTTCCTATTTCAATATTTGCAGTAAGGATTGCCCCTTCATAAATTATTGTTCCTTGTCCCACAGTCATATAATCATGTATCCAAACTTTTGGATGTACTATAGTTGCAAATTTAAATTTATTATTCACCTTATTTACTATCTTCTTTTTAACTTCATAATTTGCTATGGCAATAACAATATACGTATCATTAGATAAGAATTCTAAAGAATCTATTCCACCAATTACTGAATACCCATTAATAACTTTTCCCCAGTTATCAGTGTTATCATCAATGAATCCTAACAGATTCCAAGTTGGCTCTAATTCATTTATTTGTTGAATTATTAATGAAACTTCTCTCCCTACTCCACCTGCTCCTATGATCACTATATTCTTCATCTTTGCAACCCTTCTCTTTTTACTTTATCTTAAACTTTTTATTCTTACTCTTTTTAAAATCACCATAATATCCATAATATTTATTATCAATAGACTTATCACAAGCATTTAATACAGTTCCAATAACATTTGCCCTTACATCAATAAGCTTGTCATAAGTTTCTTTAACCATCTTTTCCTTAGTAACTCTAGATTTAACAACTATAAGAGTTCCATCTGCCTTTGCTGATAAAAGCAATGCATCCGTTACAGGAAGTACAGGAGGTGTGTCTAAAATTATATAATCAAAATTAACCGCTAAATCTTCTAATAGATTTTCCATTCCATGAGACCCTAAAATTTCTGAGGGATTAGGAGGAACAGTTCCTGCTGTTATTAAGAAAAGAGAATCATCAACCTTTTTTATAACACTTTTTAAATCACTATTTCCAACTAATACATCTGTTAATCCTTCACCATTAGTGACAAAAAAGTTATAATGTACAGAAGGCTTTCTTAAATCACAATCAATAATTAAAACTCTTGCGCCATCTTGACTTAATATGTTTGCTAGATTCCCTGCTACAGTAGACTTACCTTCACCCATTATGGAGCTAGTTACTACTAATGTTTTTATAGGTCTGTCTACAGATGAAAACTTTATACTAGTTCTTAGACTTCTATAAGCCTCCGCTGACAGTGACTTGGGCATTTTTTTCGTTATGAACATTTTTATTCTCCTTTCTGAACTCTCTTTCAGACATTGGTATACTTCCTAAAACAGCAACTGGTATAACTTTCTCTAATTGCTTTTTAGACATTATCCTACTATCTAAATAATCCAAAACTAAAATTAATCCTATTGATACAATTATTCCAGCTGCAAAAGCTATCATAGGAAGCTTTGTCTTATTAGGATATATTGTTGAAACTCTTGCTTCACTTAAAACTGTTGGATTGGTTCCTGGCATTATTTCCTTTACTTTGTCTATAAGCTCATCACAAACAGCATTTAATGTTTCTTCCATTTGTTTATCTGTATAACTTGAGTAATAAATATTAACTATTGGGGTGTTTTCTGAAGATGAGAAACTTAAAGAAGAAGCAACCTCTAGTGATGTTTTATCTATTTTATTTTTCTTTAAAGTATCATCTAAAAATCCATCAATTCTTGAAATTTCACTAAATATAGTTATAAACTGTGAATAATAACTTAACTCCTCTTGTGAATAAATATCTAGCATATCATTGCTATTCCCCATAAATACCTTTGCACTTGCACTATAACTTGGTTGAAGCTTTGATACCTTATATAGAGCTAAACTAGTCATTAAAACCGGAATAACTATGATTATCCAAAACCTTCTTTTGAATAAATACCACAGCTCTTCAAAATCAAATAATCTATCTTCCATCTTAATCCTCCTATCCTAAGTTCCTATCTATAAATAAATTTCCCCATTTATCTCTCGCAGTTAATTCATCAACTATTCTTTATTTACCCTGATTTGCTATAAATTAAGTTAAATTAATTTGTTCCATTAAAATACTCCATAGTTACAGTTTCACTTTGATTAATTCCTTCTCTCTTAAATACCTTCCAAAAAGTTAAAAAGAAGATTTTAACATCTAACCATAACGACCAATTATCTACATACCAAACATCAAGTTTAAATTTTTCACACCATGTAATAGAGTTCCTTCCATTAATTTGTGCCCATCCTGTAAGTCCTGGAAGTACTTCATGTCTTCTTATTTGTTCACTATTATAATGTTCAAGATATTGAACTAATAATGCCCTTGGACCTACCAAGCTCATATCACCTTTTAAAATATTAATTAGCTCTGGTAATTCATCAATACTAAAACTTCTTAAGAATCTTCCAAACTTAGTTAACCTCTCGTTATCACTTAATAAGTTCCCATCCTTATCAGTAGAGTTTTTCATTGTTCTAAACTTTATCATCTTAAAAATCTTATTATCCTTACCTACTCTCTCTTGCAAGAAAAAAGCAGGACCACCTAAGTTTATTCTTACTAATAAATAAATTATTAGCATAAATGGTGACAAAAGAATTAAAGCAGTTGCTGATATTACAATATCAAGTAGTCTTTTTATAAACATATTATCCTTCCCTTTTCTCTTACCTTTTTATTTAATTCTCTTTTTATTGAATTTGCCTTTTATTTTTATCTAATTTATTTTTTCTTTAAACAAATAGCTCTTTTATAATTTCAATAACTCTATTAATTTCTTCTTCATTCATCTTTGTATCTGAAGGTAAGCATATCCCCCTATTAAATATATCTTCAGAAACACTAATGCCATGATAACTAAAGCTACTAAAGAAATCGTATTTTTCATAATAAGGCTGCATATGCATTGGCTTCCACACATGTCTTGATTCTATATTGTTTTCTTCTAACTTTAGAATTATATCAATTGGCTTAACTTTTGATTCTATATTAATTGTTGCAACACTTAGCCAATAGTTAGGCTTACCATAATCACATATATTAGCCATTTCTATATCTGGAATATCCTTAAATGCCTCTTTATATTTTTCATAAATATACTTCTTTTGAGCTATTCTCTCATTTAAAATCCTTATTTGTCCTCTTCCTATTCCAGCTACTATATTGCTCATTCTATAGTTATATCCAAGCTCTGTATGTTTATAATATCTTGCATTATCTCTTGATTGAGTTGACCAAAACCTCGCTTTTTTTATTGCTTCATCATCATTAGAAACTAACATTCCTCCGCCTGATGTAGTTATTATTTTGTTTCCATTAAATGAATAAATTCCATACTTTCCAAATGTCCCTGTTTGTTGTCCTTTATATGTTGCACCAAGTGATTCTGCTGCATCTTCTATTACTGGAACATTGTATTTATTACAAATCTCCATTATTTCATCCATATTTGCAGCTTGTCCATAAAGATGAACTACTATAACTGCTTTTGGCAAAATTCCCTTTTTCTCATAACATTCAAATGCTTTTTTTAATGCTATAGGAGACATATTGAAACTTTCGTATTCTGAATCTATAAATACTGGTGTTGCTTTTTCATACATTATTGGATTACAGCTTGCTGCAAATGTTAGATCTGAACAAAATACTGTATCGCCTTCTTTTATACCCAATAGCTTAATTGCTAAATGTATTGCTGAAGTTCCTGATACTAATGCAGCTGCATCCTTTATACCTACATACTCTGCAACTTCTTTTTCAAAGTTATTTACATTAGGTCCAAGTGGGGCAATCCAGTTTGTATCAAATGCTTCTTTTATAAAGCTTTCTTCAAGTCCTCCCATATGTGGTGAAGCTAAGTATATTCTTTTATTTTCTTTTTGCTTTGTTACTTCTATACGTTTAGCTTCTTTCTTTTGTAAACTCTCTCTCTCCTTTAATACTTCCATTATTCTTTTCCCCCCAATGTTGTAGCTGCAACCTCTTCTACTAACTTTTTCTTATTATAAAAATCTGGTGAATAATATGTTGGTACTATTTCTTTTAGCTTATCAATTAACATATTTTTATTTCCTAATTTTGTTACAAATATTAAATCATCTATTTGTTTTCTTAGCTTAATTAATGAAATAGTTTCTGGCTTATCAATAAATATTTTGTTGTGAGCAGTTTTTCTTAACTCATCATTATTCATTAATAATTCTTCATATAGTTTTTCTCCTGGTCTTAAGCCTGTTATTTTAATTTTTATATCTTCATTGGGTTTATATCCTGAAAGCCTAATTAAATTTTCTGCTAAATCATATATTTTTACTGCTTTACCCATATCTAAAACAAAGATTTCCCCACCTTTTGCATATGCTCCAGCTTGAAGTACAAGTTGTGCTGCTTCTGGTATCAACATAAAATATCTTGTTATATCCTTATGAGTTAATGTTACAGGCCCACCATTTTTTATTTGCCTCTTAAACAAAGGAATTACTGACCCATTACTTCCAAGCACATTACCAAATCTAACTGCAACAAACTCAGTTTTATTTCCTCTTTCATTATTAGTAGCTTGTACTATCATTTCACAAAGTCTCTTTGAAGCTCCCATTACATTAGTAGGATTCACTGCTTTATCTGTAGAAATTAAAACAAACTTTTCTACTTTATATTGGCTTGCAAGTTCAGCCATATTTAATGTACCTAATACATTATTTTTTATTGCTTCTCCTGGATTATCTTCCATTAATGGTACATGCTTATGTGCTGCTGCATGAAATATTATCGATGGTCTATATGCACTTATTATCTGATTTAATCTATATTTATCTCTTACAGATGCTATTATTACCTTCTTATTTAAGGTTGGCTCATTATAAGATAATTCATTTTGTATGTCGTAAACATTATTTTCATAAATATCTAATATTAAAAGTAACTTCGGATTAAATTTTGCAATTTGTCTACATAACTCTGATCCTATAGACCCTCCACCACCAGTTACTAAGACTACTTTATCCTTTATATATTCTTCTATTCCTTGTTTATCTAGCTTTACTTCTTCTCTACCAATTAAGTCTTTTAAATCAACATCTCTCATCTTATTAAAAGAAATTCCTTCTTCTAATAATTGATAATATCCTGGTATTACTTTTACCTTTGCTTTTGTATTACTACATATATCTAATATTTTAGATTTTTCTTCCCCATCTATTTTGGCAATTGCAAAAAGTATTACATCTATATTTTCTCTTTCAACTATTTCAGAAATAGCATCTCTATCTCCAAGAATCTTTACCCCATTTAAATAACTATTTATCTTGCTCTTATTATCATCTATAATACCTACGATATTATATTCAGAACTTTTTTCTTTTCTTATTTCATTCATTATTGCTGAAGCACAATCTCCTGCCCCTATTATTAATACTTTATATTTACCATCTATTTTTTCCGAAACTGTGTAAATAAAAGCCCTAGTTATTACTTTTAGCGACATTCTTAAAGCTGTAATCATTCCTGCTATTAATATACCCGCTAAAATATTAGTTAAAACTGATATTCCATTTGGAATAATCATCATAACCACTGTTGTTATAATACATGAAATTATTGTTGATATTACTGTTTGTTTAAACTCAAATACCCCAGCATTTAACCATATACAGCTGTACATTTTAAAAATTATTAATGATACTACGTATATAAATACTACTAATGGTAGTTTTATAAATGTTTCTATTATTTCTGTATGAGATGCATACTGAAACAACATAACTAGATAATAAGATAAAATTATAACTGCTATATCACTTAGTAGTAGTATTACTCTTTTGCTCTTTTTACTTAAATTTATAACTGTAGTTTTAAGCATTGTCCTTCCCCCCTTTTTGATTATTTAAATACTTTACTTTGAATTACCTATAAGTATTAACACACCGTCAATTCACTACATATTTGTTATAATAAATTATATATTTTACATCCTTTTCCAGTAAATAATCTATTAGTTGCACACTGTATATAATTAACATTTATTACTTATTGTATTAATTAGCTATATTATTATTAAATAATTACTTTAAGTTATTTTATTGTTATTCCTTTGAATTATTTTCTACTTAATTATCATTTAATCAACAAAATTTGCATTTCAATTTTAGCTAGCGTAATTATTCTATTTATAAACTCTTTAATTTATTACTAATATTTCTCAAATATATTTTTAATAATATTTTATAGATAATACTACAATACTAATTCTTTATTACCCTTGTATTACTCTCAAAAATAATACTTAACTTGATATAGTTTTAATAAAAATTTAATTATGCCAATGATTATTCATTTCATAATTATACTTTTGGATTATAAAATCTATAGTATCTAATTACTACTAAGTAGTAATTTCAGAAATCGTTATCAATACTTCTTAGTATAATTTTTAACATTTAATGTAATTATTAATAGACTTTTACATTTTTTTAGAATATAATTTTAGTAGTAATTACTTTATATATGAAAAGGGGGATAAGATGAAAATTTCTATTTTATGTAGATATCCAGTCATTCATGAAGGTATTAAAGCGATATTAAGAAATAAGTATGAAGATATCACTGGCTTTACTTCTATAGAAGATTGCTTTAAAACATTAGATTCTACAGAAAACACAAGCCTAAATGATACTGAAGATACAATTTTAATAATCACATTATTTAAAGAACATTTAAAAATAATAGATAATATTCTAGCTATTAAAGACAATTATTCTAAATTAAAACTATTAATCATAGATTTTAACGAAAGTAAGGACATGTTCTTTAAAGTGTCAAAGTTAAATGTTGATGGATATATGTTAGGAACGTTTGCTCAAGAAGACATCAGTTATGCTTTACATAAGATTTCAACTGGAACTAAATTTTATGATCGTGAATTATTGTATAGACTTGTTGAAGATGAGCCTGCTGCTACAATTACAAGCAAAAATAATTTAGGAACTCCACTTACAAGAAGAGAGTTAGAAATACTTTCTCAATTGTCAAATGGATTAAGTAACTTTGAGATAGCTAAAAATCTTAATATTAGTGAAAATACTGTTAAGAAACATATAAGTAATATATTTATTAAGATTAATGTTAAAGATAGAACTCAAGCAATTATTTATGCTTATGAATCTGGGTTAATTGCTAAACCATTATTTTTATAAGTGATATTTTTTATTAAGAACACGCATATAAATTAATAAAAACTAATTAAGTGTTCTTACATAAACTTAAAGGTGCTTCCTTTAAACTTTAAATTAGCGTTTGCATATTTTTATATGACGAATTGTCAAGCTAAGTGCAACACTTAGCTTGTTCTTCGTTAAATGCTTCTAACGGTGTCTTGTA
>NZ_JBCOAB010000043.1:0-26897 GCF_040227035.1 Clostridium sp. RTP31139st1_H3_RTP31139_211217 | reverse complement strand
GTATTTTACAAAACAAAAACGGCTAAACGTTAGTGTTTTAGCCGTTTATTTGCTTTATATGGTACTCCCAACAGGAATCGAACCTGTATCTATCCCTTAGGAGGGGACTATTCTATCCATTAAACTATGAGAGCAAGATCCATAAGTATATTTTATTACACTCATTTGCTTATGTCAATTTTTTCTACTTACTATTCTTTATATTTATAATCCTTTATTTCACCCCAATCTTCTATAACATTATACTTTTCATTTTTTGATTTAAAATACACTATTATATGCGCCTTATACAGCATTTTATTATTTTCAAATAGCATTTTATCTCCATATACAATAGCATTAAGAGCAAGTGGTAAATCCTCTCTAAATATCTTATTCCTTATTATTATTTTTGGAAGTGAACTTCCATTATCTACTTCTAATTTTACCTTTAAATAATATTTATCACTCTTTTCCCAAAAAGCTAACACTTCATCCCTTATATTATAATCAATACTCTTATAATCATAAGTTTTACCTATAGTTAAAAATAAATTTCCGGTTCTATCACTATGTGTTAATGTATACTTTCTCGGAATCTCTAATTTATTCCTATCTACTTCATCCCTATATATAACCTTTAATTTTTTAGGATTAAATTTAAACATTTATCTTTTACTCCAAAATAAATTAATTTTAAGATTAGTATATGAATATATTACTACTTAGTTTAATATTTTTACTTCAAAAATATTACTTTTTATATATACTTTATAGTATACTTTACTTAACATTTAAATTTGAGGAGTGGCAAAATTATGATTAGAACTATAATTTGGTACATATGGTTTTTTCTAAGCTTAATAATAAGCGTACCATTTACATTTAGAGTTAAATATTTAATTAAAAAAAATAGAATAGACGAAAGTGAAGCATTAATATATAAATGTACTACTACATGGGCTAATTCATTGTTGAAAATAGCTGGTGTAAAAGTTAATGTTCATGGTGTTGAAAATATCCCTAAAGACAAGACAGTATTGTTTGTAGGTAACCATCAAGGTAACTTTGATATTCCTATATATATCACTCAAATTCCTGAAGTCATTGGATTTATTTCAAAAATTGAAGTTGAAAAAATCCCTCTAGTTAGAACTTGGATGAATTTTATGCATTGTATATTCATGGATAGAAGTAATCTTAGAAAATCAGGTGAGGCTATAATTAGAGGCGTTAAGTCTTTAAAAGCAGGTCATTCATTAGTTATATTCCCTGAAGGAACAAGAAGTAAAGGCGGTCCAATGAAGGACTTTAAAGCAGGTAGCTTTAAATTAGCAACAAAATCAAAGAGTCCTATAATTCCAGTTACTATGGATGGTTCTTATAAGATTATGGAACATGGTGATGGTCCTTGGTTTAAACCAGCTACTGTAAACTTATATATTCATCCCGCTATAGAAACAGCTTCTTTAACTAAAGAAGAACAAGATGAATTACCTAAGAAAGTACAAAATATAATTGCATCTAAATTATCTAAATAAAAACAGGTCGTACAAGTTTAGAGTTGTACGACCTGTTATATTAAGATGAGGTCAATCTCATCTTTTTTATTGTAAAAAAATAGAGTACATAGGTAGATAAACTTCCCACATACTCCATGACACAATAACACAATATTTAAAATTTAAGTAATGACTATTTCCATTGCATATTTTGAACTATTTTCGGCCAATTGTCAATTATATTTTTGTGGAATTTTTATTTTTGCCAATGAAAACATTACCATTTTTTTATTAAATGAAAAATAAACAACTATTTCATATTTTACAATAAATACTTAGTGCATTAATTATATTTTTGCTATATACTTAATAAAGTCGATTGATGAGAGATAATTATTTAAATAATTTGAAATAAATAAAAAAATACATGAAAAAAGAGGATACTATATGACGAATTTAACATTTAATGATTTAGGCTTAAAGGAGACTTTAGTAAAAGCTATTGATGATTTAGGTTTTACTACACCATCTCAAATTCAGGCCGAAGCAATTCCAGTTGCCCTTTCGGGAACTGATATTATAGGGCAAGCTCAAACTGGTACAGGAAAAACAGCAGCATTTGGCTTACCTATATTAAACAACTTAACAGTAAAAAATGCTATTGGTTCAATAATACTAGCTCCAACAAGAGAATTAGCAATACAAGTACACGATGAATTAGTAAAATTAACTAAGTACGAAAAATTAAACATCGTTGCTGTATACGGTGGTGCACCAATTCATCTTCAAGCTAGAGATTTAAAGAGAGCTAACATTGTAGTTGGTACACCTGGTAGAGTTTTAGACCATATAAGAAGAGGAAATTTACCGCTATCTTCAGTAGAGTTCTTAGTTTTAGATGAAGCAGACGAAATGCTAAACATGGGATTCATTGATGATATGGAAGAAATAATGAAGAGCATTCCAGAAGAAAGACAAACTCTTTTATTCTCTGCAACAATGCCTCCTCAAATAAAGAAATTAACTAAAAAATACTTAAAAGATGATGCTCAACATATCGCTATAGCAAGAAAGGAAATGACAGGATCTACAATTACACAAAACTTCTTTGAAGTTAACGGATCTCAAAGATTAGAAGCACTTTGTAGATTAATAGATCTTGATAATCCATCTGCTGGTATCATCTTCTGCAGAACTAAAAAAGGTGTTGATGATTTAGTTGCTGCAATGCAAGCAAGAGGATACATGGTTGAAGGTATGCACGGAGACATGTCTCAAGTTCAAAGAATGAAAACTTTAGCTAAGTTCAAAAATGGTTCTTTAAAATTCTTAGTTGCTACTGACGTTGCTGCAAGAGGAATTGACGTTGATGGAGTTACTCACGTATTTAACTATGAGTTACCTCAAGATATTGAATCATATGTTCATAGAATTGGTAGAACTGGTAGAGCTGGTCGTGAAGGAACTGCTTACAGCATAATTACTCCTAAAGAATTTGGATTCCTTAAACAAATTAAAAATGTTACTAAAGGTAATATTGAAAAAAGACAAGTACCTACAGTTCAAGAAATATACGATGCTAAGTTCAAAGCAATGACAGAAGAAGTTTCTTCAATAATTGAAGCTGAAGACTATTCTAAGTTTGTTAATGTTGCTACTCAATTAACTGAAACTCATGATTCTGTAAAAGTTATAGCTTCATTACTTCAAAGCCAATTTAAAAATCAACTATCTTTTGATTACTCAACTGATAAACTTGAAGCGCCAGCTAAAGTTAAGGGAAATGACGTTAGATTATTCTTCTCAGCTGGTAGAAGAGATGGCTTAACTATTAAAAACTTAATCAATTACATTAAGGATAATGCAAAAGTAGGAGCTTCTCAAATAAGAGACATAGACATAATGGAAAACTTCGCATTTGTTAATGTTGATGATGCTATTCACATGCAAGTACTTGAAAAGTGTACTGGTGGAAAAATCAATAAGAGAAGAGTTAACGTTGAAGTTTCAACTAACAACAAAAAGAGAAGCAGAAACAAAAGATCTTCTAAATAATTTATATTAATATAATTACAATGCCCTATAGATGTTTCTATCTATAGGGCATTGTTTTATTTTTTTATCTTTAATTTTACACCTTCAATTAAGTATTCTAAATGACTTACATCATAATATTCTCTTTTAATTAACTTTATTCTTTCTTCTGCTCTTTGAATAGTTTCTAATGCTTCACTATAATCCTTTGCTTTCACTGCACTATTAGCATACTCTATTAAATAATCTATTTTTAAAACAATTTCCGCTAATTCTTCTTTGTCATCATTAACTAAATCCAGTAAAAGATTATATACTTTAGGTGAAACTTTATTTCTTGAATCTCTTAATAAACTGTTATTTTTACTTGTTATTTTTGCCACTACTATCCCTCCAAAGTATTATTTTTTTCGTCATTTATAGTATAGCTTATCTTTAATTAATATACTCTGAAAATATTGAAGCAAAGCTATCAATACTCATTGGCGATATTCTAACTCTCTTTAAAGTATGAATCCCATCATTTATCGAAGCTATTCCCCCTTGAGTTGTTACTGCTGCCTTTATTCCTAACTCTTCTTCTATAGCAATAGTTTCATCATTATATTTTCCTACTGGATAACAAAGATAATTTCCATCTGAACCAATGACATTTCTCAAATAGTCTTGTGCTCTTTTAATTGAATCATATGCATCTTCTTTTGACAATCCATTTAATTCTAAGTGATTTGCCGTATGATTTTCTATAGACATTCCTGCAGCTTGCATTTCTTTTAAATTATCTGATGACATATAATAACCATTGTCTACTCCATCAGTTATTATGAAAAAAGTAGCTTTTAAATTGTGATTTTTTAATGATGGAAAAGCACTACTATAATTATCTGCATATCCATCATCAAACGTTATAACAACAGGTCTCTTAGGTACTTTTCCAGTCTCCATAGCTTCTAAAGCTTCATCTAAATTCATTGCAGTAAAATTATTAGCTTCAAGCCATGCCATTTGCTCTTCAAACATTGCAGGAGGAACTAATAAGTTATTACTAGGATCTTCATCACTTATTGAATGATACATAAGAATAGGTATTCTTACCTCCTCTGGGGCTATATTTATATACTCAATTTGAGCTTGATCTTGCTCTTCTGTATTACCACATTTATTAGGATTCTCTTGCTGTTCTTCAGTAGTTTCTTGACTTCCTGTTGCTTGTTCTTGATTTGTTTCATTTATATTTTCCTCTTTTGAAACTTCATTTTTTCCACAAGCTATCATTCCAAAAGTTATCAACAATAAAAATGTAATTGCTATAAATCTTTTTTTCATTTTATATTCCCCTTTATCTATTTATTTTTTCACTTATGTAATTCTATCTTAAATGTTTAATTTTGTAAATAAATTATACAAATTCATTTATGAAAGATTTTTTTATAAATATTTCATTTTTTATTATCACTAGCATTTATTTTTAAATTTATTTATATAATTTTTACTCATTTCTTTTTTACTGCATTTTACATATTTTGCTTTAAAATTTCATATATTTTATATTATTATATAAATTTTATATTATATAATAATATATATATTGGTTTTTTTATTAAAATATAAATCACCTTGTTTTTGTTTTTAAAATAAATATTCTATTAAATATTACAATATTTATTTTGAAAATATTCTTAATAATCAATAAATTGAATTAGTTTATTGATTATTATTCTTTTACTTATTTTGGATATAATTTATTTATAGAATTTATATAAAAACAGAGGTGAAGACATTTTTTTACAAATTTTCTTATGTATTATAATGGATTTTTTTCAAAAAATATCAAAATACTACATTATGTTAAATAAATCAACATTTTACTAATTTTAGTGTTCATTTGTATTATTTTATCTCCCTGTATTATTAATTATCGTTTAATAAAAATAGGTGTATATATATTTATTAAATACATGGTAAGAAATTAATAAATTAGATGTTGTATAATAAAATTTATAGATGGATATAAACTTATAAATTAAGTATTTTAATTAATTTTCCCCATAAATCAAATTAATAATAAAAAAAGTATCTAGTTTTTATACTAGATACCATAAAATAATACTTTTAGACTTCTTCTTTTAGTATTTTATTTAATTTATTTTGAACTAACCATAATTTCTTTTGCTTTCTGTTAAATGCAACCATTTTATTCTTATTATTTTTGCTTTCATCAAGCAACTTTATGTACTTTTCATCAGCTATTTTTAAAGCATCTTCTATTACTAAAAGTTCTTCCTTAGTGAACATAAACTATCGCCTCCAAAAACTTAATTTTTATTTTAATTATATCATACAATATAAATTTTATATTACTACAAGTAAAAAGGACTGCTTAACTTTAATATAAACAGTCCTTATATATTATCTCTAATTATATCTTCTTAACTACTGATGATTTAAGCTTCATTGCTCCAAATCCATCTATTTTACAGTCTATATCATGACCATCTGTTACATCATAAAGTAGACGAATATTCTTAACTTTTGTTCCTTGCTTTAATGCTGATGTAGCACCTTTAACCTTTAAATCCTTGATTATTGTAACAGTATCACCATCATTTAAAACATTTCCGTTAGCATCTTTTATAACACTTGCTTCTTCTTCAGCCGCTTGGCTTGCAGCAGTCCATTCATGACCACATTCTGGGCAAATTAAAAGATTTCCATCTTCATAAGTATATTCTGAATTACATTTTGGACAGTTTGGTAACATAATTTCATTTCCTCCATTGCTATCTCGTTATTTAACTACATATTAGTATCCTATGCATTAATATATACTATCATACTATTCTTTTATTGACAAACCGTTGTCAATTCCTTTAATTTACTTATTTCTATTATTAAAAATCATTACTATTATTATCCGTAAAACTCAAAATAACTCATTTAAATCTTATTTTTTATTTAAAATATAAAAATAGCCTAACACTTAAGGGGGACTCTCGTGTTAGGCGCCTTTATATTTCAAAAGGAGGATTATTATTAATCATTAATTGTTTTGCATTAACTACTTTATGTGTTTATAATAATCCTCCTTTGTGTCATTTAAGTGTCATATTATTTTGAACAATAAATCTTTATTGCTTCTGCCATAAGTTTAGCAGTTCCTTCACCATTCTTATCTAGATTTTCTTTAAATCTTTCATCCTCCACATACATTAAACCTAATCCAGATAATATCTCATTTGTACAAGTATAGAAATTATCAGTAATATACTTTTGCCATCTTCTAACTAATTCTTGCACCTCTTCACTTCCTGGATCAGAATTTCTTAATTCAGCAAACCCCTTAAATATCTCACTTGTCTCTTGATTAATGTCTCCCCATTTTTCTTTATTGTAACTACTTGTTTTCTTTTCGCTTTCTTCATACGCTTTAGAAGTTCCCCAACGTTCTTTTACCTCTTTAGCATATTTCTTTTTATTTTCTTCTATTTCATTCATATCAAATTCTTTAAAGCTCATATTATTATCTCCTTCTATTCTTTTTTCTATTAATTTTATTAATCCTTCTATCCTTTGTCGTTGCTGAATTAGCAATTCTTTTTGTTTTTTAAGTGCTTCTTCTTTATCATAATTGGGATTATTCATTATTTCCTTTATTTGACTTAGAGGAAAATCTAGTTCTCTGAAAAACAGTATTTGTTGTAATATTTCCAGATCTTCTCTAGAGTATAACCTATAACCAGCCTCTGTTATTTCACTTGGTTTTAATAGCCCTATTTCATCGTAATAGTGCAATGTTCTTACCGTTATTCCTGTTAACTTTGCTACTTCGCTTATCCTCATTAGCTTTATATACCTCCTTTCATAAATTATTTTGTTTATCTTAGCTACAAATATAATTTTAATTTATCACGTAACGTTAGAGTCAATACTATTTTTAAGCTTAAATTATCTACTAAAAAAAGGCACCTCTCTCTAAAGAGTGGCACCTTCTCTTAATATATTAATCTTGCTCATACCCTAATATATCTCCAGTATTAGCATTTATTTCATAACTATATTCTCTATTATTATAATAGAATTCTACTTCATATTTTTGTATCCCATTATCATAATCTAATTCTGTTCTTGAAAATATAACTTGATTGCTTGTTAAATTTGCATGGTTTAATGCAATCTCCTTTGCTTGCTCTATTGAAATATTAGCTGTGCTATTTAAATTATTTTGACTATTATTAATAACTCCTTCTAAATCATATTGAATTATTTGTCCATTAACCGCATTAATATCATAATCATATTTTTGATTATTATAATAAAATTCTATATTATATTTTTCTATTCCATCATCAAATTCACTTTCAGTTCTAATAAATGAAACTTGCTCTGCTGTTAATTTTGCATGGTTTAGTGCTATTTCTTTAGCCTGATCAATTGTTATCTTATTAGCCCCAACAACTTCATTATTTGTTATACCTGAGTTTGTTTCAGTTTGATTTGTTGTATTTTGATTTGTTGTACTCTCATTCGTTGCACCTGAATTTGATACACCTGAGTTATTACACCCTACTAAACTAATAGAAATTATTATCATAATTGCTGCTAATTTTGCCTTTTTCATTTTATCCTCCACTTATATACATCTTTTTATTAATATTTTTATCTATGATATCCCAAAATATTATAAAATTTTCATTAAATATAGATAATTAATTTTCCCTACTTTTATCCCTTAAAATATACGCTTATTATTGTATATTTATCTAATTCACTTTCTATATAAATCTTAGAGTTATAATTGCTAACTATTCTGTTTGCAATGGATAAACCAATTCCAAAAGAATTATTATTTACTCTAGATTTATCAACTTTATAAAATCTTTTCTTTACATTATCAATTTCATTCTTTGGTATACCAATTCCATTATCTTTAACTTCTAATTTTATCGCACTAGCTTCTTTTCTTATACTTATTGAAATTTCAACATTCTCTTTATTGTTATACTTTATTGAATTATCAACAAATATAATTAATAACTGCTTAAAATCATTTGGCTCAACTTTTATTCTTATATTTTCATCAATATTAACTATATATGTGACATTTGGATTTAAAAATCTATATTGTTCTATAACCTCATCAACTAATATTACAGGATCAATCTTATCTACTTTATTTAAGTCTACTACTGATTTTTCTGCCTTAGATAGTAATAACATATCATTTACTAACTTTTTTAATCTTTCTACCTCTTTTAAACATATATCCAAAGATTTTTCTAAACGTTCCTTGTCATTTTTTCCCCATCTTTTAAGCATACTTAAATGTCCATGAAGTGCTGTTAATGGTGTTTTTAATTCATGTGATGCATCTGATACAAACCTACTTTGCTCATGAAATGCCTCTTCTAATTCATCCATCATTGAATTAAAAACTATATTTACTTTATCTACTTCGTCATTTAAATCTGATATTTCAGCTCTTTTATTAATTCCTTTTTCCTTTATTTCATTCATAGTTGTTGTAAGCCTTCTAAGTCTCTTTATAAAGTTCTTCGAAACATACATAGCTCCTATACCACTTAAAGCTAATCCTAAAATTAAAGTAAAAATTAAAATCGGTAAGGAGTTTTCAGTAAATTCCTGAAACATCTCATTTTCTCTAATTATTTGTATCGTATATTGAGAATTTCCTATCTCTATTGGTCCTGTTATTACCATATATATCTCAAAATCAAAAATCTTAGATCCCATTATAATATCTTGATTTACATAGTCAAATTTAATTTCTTCCCATATTTCAGATGGGGATTCATAATATATTTTATCTGTTGAGTAAATCCTAATATATTCATCATCATCAACCTTAGTTAACTGTTGTAAATATTCATAAAACCCATTTTCAGATATTTCTATGTTTATATCCTTAGATAAGCTGCTTATCTCTTTATATTTAGCTTCTAATAAATCTTTTTCATACTCATCTGTAAATATCCAAAATGTAATTAATTGACCAATTGTATATATAATCAAAATTAAACTTATTATAAAAAAGGAACTTTTCATAATTTCTAAAAATACAGGTAATTTTTTAGTTCTCATTACTAACCCCTCATAATATAACCAACTGATCTAACTGTCTGTATATATTCTTCTTTATTTTCATTATTTAATTTTGTTCTTAAATATCTTACATATACATCTGTGACATTAGTTTCCGGTTCATACCCATAGCCCCATATTTTTTCTAAAAGCTCTTCTCTAGTAACTACCTTATCCTTATTATCTACTAATATCATTAATAGTTCATATTCTTTATTAGTTAAACTTATTTCATTACCATTCCTTTTAACACTTCTTGAGCTTTTATTAATTACAATATCCTTAAACTTTACTATAGAATTATTTAAACTATCTTGTCTCCTAAAAACCACTTCAATACGTGCAAGTAACTCCTCTATTGCAAATGGCTTAGCAATATAATCATCAGCACCTATTTGAAGCCCATTAACTTTATCCATAACACTATCTTTTGCACTAAGCATTATTACCGGAGATTGTTTTTCTCTCTTTAGTCTTCTACATATCTCAAATCCATTCATTGAAGGAAGCATAACATCCAGTATTATAAGATCATATTCATTTCTTAATGCCTCTTCTAACCCTTCTCTACCATCCTCCTTAATACAAACATCATACCCTTCATATTCTAATTCCCCTTTTACAAAATCGGAAATATTAGGTTCATCCTCAACTATTAATATGCTTTTCACTATACTTCCTCCTTTATAATACGCTTATATATAATGTTTAATCATAATAATTATCTATATCTGTAATAACCCCCAAGTTAGAATCCACATTAACTTCTATAAGAATATTATTTGAATTTTTTATTTTAAATTTATACTCAAAACTAAGATTATCTAACTCTAAGCTTTTCCTAACCTTTAATATGTCTCCTTGAACCGCTTGTAGTGCTATTACCTTTGCTTCATCAACTGTATAATTAATATTAGATTTAGCTATACTATATACAGTAATAGCACCTATACCACATACTGCAACACCTAAAACTAATAATATTGAAATTCTTTTTACCATTTTTTTCTTGTTTCTTTTTATTATTTCTCTTGCTGTTTCTAAATATTTATTCATTTTGTTTCTCCTTATCTTAATCTGTATTATGAATTATATAATATTGATTTCTCTTTTTCATGAAGTAGGAATGAAAGTAAGATTAAAATTTTTTAATCTTTTTCATCACTATATTTTTAATAATATTATTAACATAAATATAATCGAGTAGGAGGAAAATAATTATTTTATTTTCCGTCCTCTCACACCACCGTACGTACCGTCCGGTATACGGCGGTTCCTTAAGTTTAATGAATTTTAATATATTGACGCGTTAGGCTTTTCAAGCCTAAGTCGTTAAAGAATTGATTTGTTAGTGTAGTATTTAATATAACACTATTTGCTACTCGCCAATATCCTTTACGGGTGTTGGCGAATTTTATTGCTTGATAGTGATTAAGTCCTAATTTATTAAGGTTTTTATATCTTGTTTTAACCTTCTTCCATTGTTTCCATATACACATTCTTAATCTCCGTTTAATCCATTTATCCAATTGAACAACAATACCTTTGCACTTTGCTATTCCATAATAATTAATCCAACCTATGTTAACTTGATTTATCTTAATTATTCTTTGTTCTAAGGTCATCGGTTTTGACCTTGATAATATTTCTCGGAGTTTATCTTTATGCTTCCTTAATGATTGTTTAGATATGCTTGAATATGCCTTACCAAACATAATCCCTAGTGTAAACCCTAAGAATTTTCTTTTCCAAGGTCTTTCAACTGCACTTTTGTTGATATTTACTTTGAGTTTTAGTTTACCTTCAATGAATCTGGTTATGTTTTCCATAACCCTCTCTCCGACTCTTTTACTCTTTACTTAAATATTACAGTCGTCCGCGTAGCGACAAAATTTATGTCCTCTTTTCTCTAACTCCCTATCTAATTCATCTAGCATAATATTAGATAATAGCGGACTTAGTGGTCCGCCTTGTGGCGTTCCTACTTCGCTTGATGTTACTATTCCATTAATCATTATTCCTGATTGCAGATACTTCCTTATTAGTTTCAAAACTCTTTTATCTTTAATATCTTTCGATAGTTTATACATTAAAATATCATGATTTACTTTATCAAAGAATTTCTCTAAGTCTATGTCTACAACCCATGTATAACCTTCGTTAATATAACTTTCAGCTTTCCTTATTGCATCTTTTACACCTCTGCGAGGGCGGAATCCAAAGCTATTCTCTGAGAAATTTTCATCATAAATTAAATGTAACATTAAATGATGAAGCTTTAAAATACGCTAAGCAAGGAAAAATTAAACTTAGCGTAGGTATGACTATGGTTGATGCAGAAGAATATTATTATAATCATAGTAACGAAAATCGTATGCCGTATTTAGGAAAAACTTTCTCTATTAGTGAAACCGAAACTAAAGTAGGTACACCTTTTGGAGGAATGGTCTTTATAGAAATAGCTGAATCTGTTCCTTCAGGCGCAAATATTGAGGTAGATATTAAAGGGGTAGTTGATACACCATATTATGATTTAGGTAAAACAACATCTGAAGAATGGAAAGTTGCAAAAGATGCACCAGGTATATTTGCTGAAATAAGAACTCCTTATTTAAGATTTATACTTCCAGCTAAATTTATTCGTCATATTGAAGATCCACAAAAAGCAGCAGAGTTTTGGACAAATGTAACTGCCTTAAGTGCCAATACAATGGGACTTGAAAATAGAACAACACCAATGACTCTTACTTTTGACCAATATATAACCGTTGGTATAGCATATGCAAATGTATGGAGCTGGTCATGTAATTTACCACCAGAATGGTCAAAAGATGCATTTGATTATGATGGTCTAGTGAAAAATGGAAGTTGGGGAATAATACATGAAATAAATCACCATTATCAAAGAAGATATAGTTCATATTCTGATGAATGGGGCCTTGGAACTGATTTTACTGAAATAACTAATAATGCTTTAAGTGCTGCATCATATATTTTATATACTAATATAGCAGCTTCTAGAGGAGAAAATGGAACCGATGATTGGAATAAGGTTGCAGATCCATATAGTAGTTTAAAGCAACAAATATTTGAAGGCGTTCAGTACTATCCTGGTGTACCGAATATAGGTAACTTTATGTTTAGTACATTTGCTCATGAAATTGGACCAATAAACTATGTTAATGTTATTAAATCAACTTATGAGGGAGGAACCTTTAACGGAATATATATTCCACCATATGATTATAAGCTTGAAAGTCAAGGCGGACTGAAGAGAGATGATAGATATGATGATATGGCATATAGATTTTGTGTGGCTGGTGAACGTGATTATACATGGTATATACAAAAAGAATTACGTTGGCCATTAAAACAAGAAACCATTGATAAGATAAAAGCTCTTGGATATAAAGAGACTATTCCAGTGCAAAGTGTGTATGCAATGGGGGAAGTAGGAAGAGAAACAGGTAGACCTTTCTATATTCCATCTAGCGGTTATACATTTGACTTCCAAAAAAGTTTAGTTTCACCTGGTAATGTAACTGTAATAGATGTATCTCAGCCAAAATATGGAACTTTACAATTAAGACAAGATGGTAAATATGATTATTTAGCTAGTACATCAATGCCTGAAAATGCATTAGATGAATTTGTATTAACAGTTAAAGTTGAAAAAGACGGAATAAGTCATGAAACTAAGTTAAATTGTACTATAGCTCTAGATTATAATGCTAGTGTTGTAGAACATTTTGATATACTTAAATGGGATATTTACGAAGCTTTAGACGTTTTACCAACAAGTACACCATATGGAAGTTCAACATCAACTGGAATGAGAATTGATTCCGCAGAAGGTGATAGATTATCTAGAAGTAAAGGATACTTTATGGTAGATGAAGCTGGAGAATATGAATTCCAAGCTTTTGGAGATGATAGAGCTGCTTTTCAAATACATTTAGATGATGGAACAACACTACAATCTATAACTAATGATTATGCAAATAATGTTGATGATGCACTTAAGCTTGCACAGCAAACAGATAATAAAGGCAGAGCCAAATCAACTAGCTTTACTGTAAATTTAGAAGCTAATAAAATTTATCAATATACATTGGTAGCTAAAAATACTGGCGGTATTGGATGGGCTGATGTAAATATTAGAAAAACTTCAGGAGATACTAGTTGGAAATCAATAACTAAGATTTATTCTAACTTAAATGATGTAGGTAAAATTACTGATAGAAATTATGTAATGCCAGATCCTGAGTATATTAGACCATCAAGTTTAGCAACAGCAGATGAAACTACAGTAAAAGGATTAACAGTTATTAGTACTCCACAAGGAGTTGTTCCTAATAATGATCCAAACTCTCATAATGAAGGTAATAAAGAAAATATAGTTGATGGAGATATAAGTACATATTTCCACTCATCTTATGATAATTCTAATAAAACACCTTTTCCACATGAATATATATTGGATTTAGGTGGAGAAAAATCTTTTAATAATCTAGAAATATATACACGTACATATGACCATGTTGGCGTAATAGGAGATTATGAAATATTTATAGCAGATGAATATAATGGAGATAAAACTGTTTGGACACAAATATATGAAGATAAAACAAGAAAAGATAATTCAAATGCTCCTGCAGACATAAAAATATCATTACCGCAAACAAAAGCTAAATACTTAAAAATTAGTGCTTTAAATAATAGAGATGGCCGTGATATAACAATAGTTGCAGAAGTGAAGTTATCAAATAAAACAAATGTTAAAAATGTAATAGCTCAAGACTCTAGTTTTATACAATACGAAGGAGATTGGTCAAAAGATTCTAATGGTGCTTTTGTAAATGGTGCAACATACAATACAACTACTGGTTACTTTATGTATTGTTTTGATGGAAAAGAAAGTAATATATATGTAGCTAAAGATGTTGAAGTAGAAATCAGAGTAGATGGTGGTAAGTGGGAAAAAGTTAAATTAACAGGATCACTAAGAGAACCTTCAGTTACATTAAATATGCAAAATGAAGGTCAGCATGTAATAGAGGTTCGTGCCATAAATGAAGAAATAGCTCTTAATATGATATCTACAGATGGTGTCTTTTATAAAGGAAAAGCTCCTGCTAAATCAAATCCACCAGTTATACATGGTGCTGATAATATAAAAATAGGAATTGGACAAGTTGACACCTTTAATAAGATGAATGGAGTTAGCTACAGTGATGATATTGATACAACTGGATTACAAATAAATGTAACTGGAGAATTGGGTAAGCCTACTCCAGGAACAAATGAAGACTATACATTAACTTATACTGTAACTGATAGTGATAGAAATACTACAACTGTAGATAGAATAGTAACAGTAACAAATCAATTACCAGTAATAACCGGATTAGATGATATAGTAATAAATGAAGGTGAAGGTAAGGGATTTGATTTTTCTAATGGAGTAAGTGTAACAGATTTAGAAGATGGAGATTTAATAAAATCACTAAAATTACCTACACTAGACTTAACTAGCTTAACTGAAGGAGATTATTCTGTAAAATATGAAGTAACAGATAGTGATAATAACACTATTATCGTCGAAAGAAAAATAATAGTATTATCAAATAAAGTTAATGATGAAACAAAACCTGGAGAAACTCCTGATGTACCAAGTACTCCTAATGCTCCAGCGGAAAAACCTGATGGAACTACTAATATACCAAATACATCTAATGTTCCAGTAGAAAAACCTATTGAAACTTCAGTAGTACCTGAAGCACCTCAAGGTCAATCTGAAAAACCTGTGGAAAACTCAGTAATGACTGAAACTTTAGCAGAAGACTTTGAAGTTAATCCAGAAACTATGATGATTTCTGAAGATACAAATAGTAATAATGAGACTAATGAAAATATAGAAGATATTCCTGCAACGGTAAATTCATTATCAAAATATATAGCTATTTTATCGTTATTGCTATTAGTAGTATTGGGATTAATTTTAACAAAAAGAAAAATTACAAAGTCTAAATAAATAACAAAAAAGAAATTGGACAATTAATCCAATTTCTTTTTTGTTATCAATTTAAATTCTTCTTAACTTATCATTATTTTTAACTATTATTATTCTCATATTTTCATCATACTTAATACCTAATTCCTTGAAGAAACTTCTTCATTAACTGTAATAAATACATTATCTTTATTAAACATTTATACTCCCTCTTTCTATACTTTTATTTAAATGTAAAAAAGTCTTAATCACTATACTTGTAGCAATTAAGACTTTTAGATTTGGTTTATTTCTTGTTTTAACATTTCAATGAATTCTTCTGAAAATACTTTCTCTCTTATTGACTCCTTTATTAGCTCTATTAGTTCTAGCTCCGTTACATCAAGACTTCTTGGAATGTATGTTTCGTCACCTCTTCTAGTAGCCTTGTAGACACAGAACCTTACTTCGTATCTCTTTAGTTCTTTGATGTAGATTTTCTCTATTGAGTATGTGTATTCTCCTGCTCCAACTTTTCCTTGGCTTTTTATCTTGCAGTACTTAGTTTCCTTGATTATCTTTTCTTCACTCTTCTTACTCACATTAATTCTACCTCCTTATCTTATTCCAGTAGGAACTTAGAAAGTTCTTCAGTACATACTACTACAATTGAAAAATCGCTAGAAAGTAAGTATAAGCTTGAAGTATAATTTTCTCCATTCATAACTTCTATTACATCAGTATATTCTGGCACTAAACATTGTAACTTATCTTGTTTCAATATTTCGATATCTACTATATTTTCTGCTATTAATACATATCCACCTAAGTCAGATTCTACATTCCTATCCTCTCCATATGCTTCATTTAATATAATTATTAGTTCTCTTACGAATTCAATAACCTCTACTGGTATGCTATTTAATTTAACTAATTGACTTTCATTATAAACTTTTTTCATTATACTTTCTCCCTTCTACATATAAAAAACTCTTACTTGCATATCTAAATACAAGTAAGAGCTTTACTAAAGTAAACTTTTATAAAATTCTATTGTTGGCTTATCATTATTTATTAACAGATTTAATTTTTCATATGTTGAATCATAGAAGTTATTATCTTTAGCATATTTAATTACTTCCTCATAAGATAATTCAAAAATATTATCTGTTATGTTATAGTAGAAATCATCATTCATCACACCAAAGAAATATTTTACTGAATCATCATATGTCATTCTTGGTACTTCTTCTAAATCACAATTTTCATCTGTATAACAACCATTTCTATCATTCCATTACGGAAACTCTTTCATTTTTCTACGTATAATCTCATTATTCATAGATACAACCTCCTTATATACTACATAATCATAATATATATTTATATATTACTTAAAATACGTAATGCATCTAATGCCATTACTTTAACATGAGGTTTTATAGTATCATTACTTTCAATTTCTTCTTTAGTAAACCAATATAATTCTTTGCTTTCTCCCTTTTGTGGTCTAACTTCATTAGAAAATGCTCTTTCAAAATATATAAAATCTATATTCTCAACTTCATGACCTACATTTTCAAGAAGAGTATGCATTGGACTATGTAATTGAATCTCCGTATCGGTGTTAAGTTAGGTTGTAAACTTGCTCATTACTTTTCTCCTTTTCTAATATACTTTTAAAATTATAATTTAATTATGATCTACATCCCCATATTATTCTATATAGTAATGTTCAAATTCAACATAGTTGCTCCAAAACTTCTTAACCTAAAAGAAGAAGGAGCACCCTTAACTGATACTCCTTCTCAAAACTTACTTTATATCCAATTGCTTGTTATCCCTTACCATCTTGCCCATTACCCTAACATCATAATAACTTTCTCAAGTGAATATCAAGAGCTTTCTAAATTAATCCTTAACAGCTAGTTAATCTTTTAAATATTCTATTAATTCTTCTAATTCATTATCATCTTCATTTAATTTATTAAAGTCTTCTAAATCAGTTTTTATATCTTTTTCTACTTCCCTTTTAACATTTAATTCATTGATAATATATCCCATAGAAAATGTTGCTATTGAATAAAATGCATACGGTAATGATGAATTAATGTAATATGTTATTACCACTAATATACTTTTACTTACCACAATCTTACCTGATGCTACAAGTGATAATATATATACATGTGAATTATATATAGTTAATAATGTATATGCTAATATAATTATTGAAATAACATATAGTACTTTACTTATTAAATTTGCATCTTTAAAATGTTTTACTTTCATACTTAATTCTTCCTTCTAAAAACTTATTGTTAATAATATAATTTTTATTAATTAATCTGTGTTAGTTTTTTATTTTTTAGAACAAGTACAACATCTACTTTTTTAGCTAATTCCTTACTATGAGTAACCACTATTACACACTTTCCATGTTTATGTGCACTTGTTTTTAATATTTCTATAATTTCATCAGCTGTATCACTATCTAAATTCCCCGTTGGCTCATCTGCTAATATTACTGGTGAATCTGTAACAAGTGTTCTTGCAATGGCAACACGCTGTTGCTGTCCCCCTGATAGTTGTAATACGTTTCTATTAATTTCATCATCAGCTAACCCTAAATTGTTTAATATTTTCTTATTCACCTTGGGATTAACTATTTTTAAATTTTCTAAAGGTGTCATATAATCAATTAAATTATAATTTTGAAATATTAATGAAATATTGCTTTTTCTATGATTCTCGTATCCCTTTACTTTTATATTTTGATTATTATATAATATTTCGCCATTTCTAGGTTCATCTAATCCAGCCAATAGTGATAATAACGTTGATTTTCCTGAACCCGAAGCCCCTAAAATAGCGTAAAGTTTTCCTTCTTCAAATTCCATGCTTATATCATTTAAAACTTTTTTTCCATTTTTATATGAATAATTAACTTTATTTAATGCTAAAATTGACATTTATTTTCCTCCTAGCTCATTTTGGATAATATTTCTTTTGGTTTTAATCTAATTATTGATGCTGATGATGCCATTACTGAAAGTATGATAATAACTGTTCCTATAACATATACATAAATTAATTCTTCAACCTCTACTTTTACATCTATTTCATCTACTGTACGAGTTGCTAAAGAACTATTAACATCATTTCCTAATGAAAATCCTCCAAATCCACTTTGAACGTCTTGAACCGCTTGCTTACCTGCTTGTGCAACTATTGTATTTCCTATATTTTGTGAAATTACCTTACTTGAGAAATATGATCCTCCAAAAGCTAATATACTTATAAGTAATAATTCAATTATATATTGAGAAATAATATTAAACTTTGAAACTCCTATTGAAAGTAATATACCGGTTTCATGAACTCTTCCTTGAATCCAAAATGCTAACACTAATGAAAGTATTATTACTCCAGCTATTATTGCTCCAATTAAAACCATATTTATAATCTTATCTAAAGAATCAAAAGACTTAGATAAAGCTAAAAATGTATCTTCACTTTTTACTATTGTATACTTATTCCAATCAGTAGGAATATCTTTAAATTTTGATGTTACTTTATCTACATCAGTATCTGTATTGAAAGTAGCATTTGTATATTTTACATTTCCATCTGAATATCCATATAAAGTTTTAATAGTATCTACATCAGTAATTAAAAGATTTTCTGGCATTTCTAATTTATGTCCAGCTCTTTCAGTATTTTCACTTTCAAAAATACCTACAATTTCAAGGTCATAATCACTTTTAGATAAAGTTGATGCATTAAAATCTCCAGCACTCTTTGTTGCTTTTATAGTATCTCCAACTTTTAAATTATTTGCTTCTGCTAAATCCTTATGAATTAATACCTTGTTTTTATCAGTAGCAACAATATGTCTACCATCAATCAGCTTTAATGATTTACTTATAAACTTAGTATCATATTCTGAACTTTTATGTGCTTCTACAGAAAAAAGTTTTTCATATTTATAATCATCATTATATTGAACTACATTTTTTTCAGGTTTTATATAATTTACATTTTCTAAATCTAAACCAGCTCCTTGAATTGCTGCATCATAATTCTTAACACCTTCTACCTTTGAAACCTTATCAATTAAATTTTCTGGAATTGTTCCTTCAAAATTACCCGCAAAATTAGCTTGTAATTCAAAAGTATTTGCCATATCCTTATTTGAATCTTGTCTTGCTATATTTGCTGCCTTTTTAATTGAAATTCCACTTAAAACTGCCGTTGCTATTCCAAATAATATAAATAACATAATAATACTTTTTATTTTTTTTCTTGTTATATATAATATTGATCTCTTAAATACATTCATATTTATGTCCTCCTTGTTTATTAACTTGAGTACATTCTATCAACCTAATATGAAATATTTATGAAATTTAAAAATTAAGTTTATAAAATTCATTAAGAATCGTATTAATTAAATTATTTTTTATAAAAAAATAAGGATATTATTAATCTAATACCCGTTATTTTTCAACTATTTTATTTTTTATTAAACATGAACAAATTTCAAATATTTAATTAAAATCAACCTCAAAACTCATTCCAGTTAATATTGATTTAAAAGAATAATCTAAATTATACATTTTTAAAATTTGTTGAACTATGTATAATCCTAACCCATTCCCCCCACTACTCTTATTTCTATCAAAATCAACTCTATAAAATGCCTCAAAAATATGTGCTAAATGTTCTTCTGAAATTGGCTTACAATCATTTTCTATAATAAGTTTTTTATCTTTTATATATATTCTTATTTCCTTTCCCTCATCAGTATAATTTACTGCATTAGAAATAATATTAGAGATTGCTTTAGTAAATAATTTTTCATCTACTTTAATATTAAAAGACTCTTTTAAATTCATTTTAATATTAATTTTCTTTGACTTAGCTATTAATTTATATGGTTCTATGTTCTTTTGAACTAAACTACCTAAATCTAATACACTTTCATTTTTATTATTTATTATATTAAGTTTTGAAGTATCTAAAATTTCCTGAACCATTTTACTTAATTCACTAACTATATCCTTACATTTTTCTAAATATATATAATGATTTTTATATTTTCCTATATCATATAGCATATTTTCAATCATTATATACATACTCATTAGTGGTGTCTTAAGCTCATGTGATGCGCTTCTTAAAAAATCCACCTTAATTTTTTCAGATTCACTTACATTTTTTATTTCCTCTTCCAATGATACAATTGTATTTAATAAATTTTCATATAAACTATTTACATTAGCTGCTAATATTCCTATTTCATCTTCAGTTTTTACCTCACAAAAGGCTTCTTTATTTAAATTCTCCATTTTTTTTGTAACATCACAAATTTCTTTTATTGGAGTTGTAATTTTTCTTGCATATATATATGATGCAATAAGTGCTATAAGCAAGCTTATAAAAATAGAATATGGAAGTATTTTTAATATAATATCTCTTGTTTCTGTGAATGATTCTAAATCCATTACTATTTTAGCACTTCCATTTACATCATTACTTTTTTTAAAGTCCCTACTTTTTATTATTGATAAATTATTTATATTAATATATTGACCGAATATTTCTCCATTTTCATCATCAAACCTTTCTATAATATTTTCACCACTTAAATTAGGAATTATTAAAGAGTTTTCTGTAATTTCCTCTTCATTAACATATATATCTACTTTGTGCAAACCTTGAAATACCCTTTTTTCATCTCCTATAGTAAGTAAAACTTGAATATTATATTTTTCAGCAAAATTCTTTGCTATCTTAAATGATTCCTTATTATCAGATTTATTTACTTGTTCAATTAAATCTTCAATAATTTTATCAGCTTCCTTTTGTTTATTATTCACATATACCTTGGGTAATGCTAAATAAATTAAAACATTTGAAATTAAAATTATTACACTTATTATACCCATGGTAAATATATATGTTTTTGAAAATAGCTTTAACTTATTCATCATTGCTCCTCAAATTTATATCCAATTCCCTTAACTGTTACTATACAATCTAATAACAACTTTTTTCTTATATTTTTAATATATACATCAATAACCCTATCATTTGGTGCTTCTTCAATCCTCCATAAATTATCTAAGATTTGTGCTCTTGTTAAAACCTTTCCCTCATACTTTAATAATAACTCTATTAATTTTATTTCCTTAGGTTTTAAATCAATATTTTCGCCATTCTTTCTTGCTGAATATCCTTCAAAATCAATTTCTATATCTCCATAACACCACTTTTTATTTTCACTAACTTTTACTCCTCTTCTAAGAAGTGCTTCTATTCTTTTATGTAAAACTATTATTGAAAATGGCTTTGTAATATAATCATCTGCCTCTTCATCAAAACTCATAATTTGGGTATAATCATCACTCATTGCTGTTAACATAATTACTGGAACATTGCTTTCTTGTCTAATTTTATTTAAAACAACAAATCCGTTAGCCTTTGGAAGCATTATATCTAAAATTACTAAATCAATTTTATTATTCTTAAATAATTCTATTGCTTGCATTCCATCTTCTGCACTTATAACGCTATATCCAACCTCTGCTAGATATTCACTTACGCCTTCCCTTATTTCTTTTTCATCTTCAACAATTAATATATTAATTTTCATTTATATTTTCCTCCATTTTATATAATATATATCAAAATGAATTTATTTTATAAATACATAATAACATAAAGTTTCAATTATATTATAAATATAAAAGTGCTAATTTCATAAATTAACACTCTTAACATTAAATTAATAATATTATTTATATACCAATTCCACATATAATTTATCACTAAAGTTCTATATATAAAGGCTTACTTAAATGATAATATTCTCAACCCTCTCCTTCTCAAATTCCCTTATTTATTAACCTAATTTCAGTAAAAACCTCACTTACTTATGGTACGGTTCTCCGTATCTGTAATAAGTGAGGTTACCTATTTTTTCTCCTATATTTATCTAACACTCATTTTTTAACTTACTATTTTTCATATCTATTTCATAATTAATATAATGTCTAAATAACACTTCAATTAATATATAAAATATCGTAAAAGCCTCATACTCACTTCCACTTTTTAATAAAAACTCTGATGTAGTTGCATATAAATTATATTGAGTTTTTGTTGAAAGTTTATTATTTATAAGTTTAGTAATAGAAATGAACTCTACTCCCTTTAAAGAAAGTTTGTTTGTATAACTTTCTAAAGAAGTTGTGTTTCCAGATAATGAAATTATAATAACAATATCATTCTTAGTTATCTTATCTATTAATCCTTCAAACTCTCCTTCTCCTTCAATCATATATAAATACTTATTTGCTGCAAAAAAAGTCTGCTTTAAAGCTTGTGCAACAACTCTTTGTGGAGCACCTGTTCCATAAACAAAAATATTCTCAGCATTATAAATCAATTTACATATCTCTGTAAAATCTCTGTCTTTTAAATAATTAATAGTTTGATTTATATCTATGATTAATTTTTCAACAATATTATTATTCGTCTTATCTAAATCATTTTCTTTCCATTTTAGATATATTCTAAATTCACTATAACCCTCAAACCCTAATTTCTTTATACAACGTAAAATTGTAGTTTTAGATACATTACAACGCCTTGCCAATTCAGTAATACCCAAATTAAAACATTCGGTTTTATTTTGTAAAATATATTTTAATATATATATATCATTTTCATTTAATTTATTATAATTGTTGTTAATTAGTTCCTCTATTTTCATAATATACCTCCCTGTAATCTATATTATACAAAGTATATTTATAAATTACAAACAAGTACATTTTTATATAAAAGGTACAATACATATACCTTTTATATATTAAATTTAACTAATTTAATTCTGGCCAATATTCTTTATTTACTTCAATCAAATCATCTAAAATCAATTTAGCAACTGATGCACTTGGAACAGTTTTTGATAACGTAAGTGCTTGCCATAATTTTTGATATGATTTTTCTATCCAAGCCTCTACAACCAATTTTTCAACTGAAACCTGCTCTTCCATTAATCCTTTTTGAAATTGCGGAATTTTTCCCATTACAAGTGGTTCTGGACCATTACTACCTACTAAACAAGGAATTTCAACCATTGCTGTTGGATCAAAATTACTTATTGCTCCATTATTTTCAACTATTAATAACATTCTTTCTTTGGTGTTATAGGCAATTGCTCTTGCTAAATCAACTATATATGATGCATGTTCATCTATTCCCATTGCACATCCTTCTGTTGAGTTATTTTCAATAATTTTCTTGCACTCTCCAAATACAAATTTTTCACGTCCATCCATTACTTCGTTTGCTCTTGTGTATTCTTTATTAGAATGCTTAACAACATAATCTGGGAATAAATAATATTTTAAATAAGTATTTGGTAATGTTTCTGGATCCATTGCAAAAACATCTTTAGCTTTTGCAAAAGTATCATCCCAACTTGCATCACTATGCTGAGCACTTCCATCCGTAACAACATATCCATACTTAGATACATGTTCTTTTATTCTCGGCATCAAATCATTACCATCTTTATCTCTAACATCAGTCCACCATCCAAAATGGTTAAGACCATAATAACGAACTGATAATTCTTTTCTCGATTCTAACCCTAAAATTTTCGCCATGCGCGATTCTATATCTATTGGCATATCACATATATTAAGTATTTTTGAATTTGGTCTTAATCTACGAGTTGCTTCTGCCACTATTGCTGCTGGATTTGAATAGTTTAACATCCAAGCATCCGGTGAATATTTTTCCATATAATCAAGAATTTCAATAACCCCACCTATAGATCTCATTCCATATGCAATTCCTCCTGGGCCACAAGTTTCTTGTCCAACTACATCATATTTTAAAGGAATTTTTTCATCCAATTCTCTCATTGCATATTTTCCTACTCTTATATGAGCCATTACGAAATCTACATCTGTGAATGCTTCTTTAGGATCTGTTGTAGCATAAAACTCTATTTCAGGTGCTCTTTCTTTTATAATTATTTCACAAGCTCCTGCTATAATTGCTTGTCTATCTGCATCATTATCATAAAATTTTATTTTTCTAATAGGTAATTTATCTAAATTATCTAATAACATTAATATAATCCCTGGTGTAAATGTACTTCCTCCGCCTGCTACTACTATAGAAAACCTTCTCATAATTGATACCTCCAAAGTTTCTTATTTATATTTATATTTATATTTATATTTATATTTTTATTTTTATTTTATTAATTAAGCAGTTCTTCAAATTCATCTCTTACTTGTGATACTGATAAGCCTACAATAATTTGTATTGCTTTACCTTTTCTTACAACTCCATGTGCTCCTGCTTCTCTAAATACACTATCAGAAAGAAGCTTATTTTCATCTTTAACTGATACACGAAGTCTAGTTGCACAATTGGTTAAATTTTCAATATTATCCTTGCCTCCTAGTGCTTCTAAAAACCTTAATGCTTTACTACCCTTTTCTATAATTTGCTCATCATTTATTTTTTTAGATTTATAATCTGCTTTTGTATATAGTTTAGTTTTTTCATCATCTTTTTCACGACCTGGCGTAGCAAAATTAAACTTAATTATTAAAAAACGGAACACAAAGAAATATATTGCTGTAAAACACAATCCTATAACTATTTGTTTTATATAAGTATCTGAATGATATTTAAAAAGTGGTATCCAATTTAATGAGAACCATTCAATTAATCCTCCACCAAAGTTACCTACCACCCCTACGGAATATAGTATCGCAGATAATGTTGCTGCTAATACAGCATGTACAGCAAATAATGCTGGAGCTATAAACAAGAATGTAAACTCAAGTGGTTCTGTAACACCAGCAATAATAGCTGTTAATGTAGCTGGTATAAGTAAACCTGCAACAACTTTTTTCTTCTCTGGCTTAGCAGTGAAATACATTGCTAATGATATTCCTATAGATCCAAATATTTTAGATGACGATGTTAATGCAAAACCTCCACCTGGAAACATCTCTCTTAAAGAATGTGCACTTGTTGCAAAATCAGCTAAATGCTGTGGCCAATATGATGCTATTCCCTCTGGTACAACTGCTGGTCCAAACATAAATGGTCCATAAATAAAATGATGTAATCCTGTTGGAATTAAAATACGATCTAATAATGTATACAACCAAACACCCAATGTTCCTGATGAGGATAAAAATCCTTGTATATAACTTATTCCATTTTGCACTTTTGGCCATATTAAACATACAAAAAATGCTGTTGGTATCATAACAATAAACCCTATAATTGCTACAAAACATGAACCTTGAAAAATACCTAAATAATCTGGTAATTTCTTTTCAAAATATTTCTCATGAATATAAACTGCAATACCTGAAATTAAAATTGCACCAATCATTCCTGTATCAAGAGTCTTAATTCCAGCAATCATTGCAAGTCCACTTGAAACGCCATCATTAACTCCAGCTTGTAAATCAAAATTAACACCAAATGATGAACCTGAAACAGTAAGTATAGCATTTACAAAATAATTAAATGTCAAATAAATTAATAATGATTCTAAACAAGCACGAGCTTGTGATTTTTTTGCCAATGCAATTGGTAAGCCTACCACAAATAATAATGGAAGTTGATTAAATACTGTCCAACCACCTTGTTGAATAATATACCAAAATTTACTCCATAACGTCCCTTCCATTGCTATGGACCCCATAATATCTTGGTTTGTAAATAAAACTGAGAACCCAACTACTATTCCATAAAAAGCAAAGAATAGAACTGGAACAAACATAGCAGCACCAAAACGTTGAATTTTTTGCATCATAATATATTCCTCCTCACATAATCTATTTATCGCATTTGATAT
Organism: Clostridium sp. RTP31139st1_H3_RTP31139_211217; assembly: GCF_040227035.1. Classification (NCBI taxonomy): domain Bacteria; kingdom Bacillati; phylum Bacillota; class Clostridia; order Eubacteriales; family Clostridiaceae; genus Clostridium; species Clostridium sp. RTP31139st1_H3_RTP31139_211217. Next base: position 382 of record NZ_JBCOAB010000043.1, on the reverse strand, counting down.
TTAATCATATACCTTATAATATTTTTAAGTACTATATTAAAGCTTTAACATAATTATATTTTTGACAAGCACTTCTGGATTACTTTGCCAAATTTATGATATCAAACCAGGTAAACTATTACAATATAATTTAAAGTATTAGGGCTTAATTCCTAAAATTGTACTCCTTTCCTTTTTGAGAACATTTTCACAACTTTATATTTTTATATTGACAAAATTAAAAGATCTATTTTATAACATTAATACATTAACTTTTAAAATAATATAAATTATCCATAATATATTATTTCTGTTCTTCCTTTTGAATATGATAAATTACAATATCAAGTGCAACACTAATTAATTGCAAAAAAAATAACCCATACGGGTACGTTCATGTTAA